>JAGLZJ010000001.1 GCA_023131555.1 Candidatus Bathyarchaeota archaeon
CGGGTAGTTTCACGCGTTTTTTGTCAACTACTGTGTATTGACGGATAATGTTGATAGAGGCATGTGGAGCTAGCAATGCGATTTTGTCAACTTCCTCAGGTTTAAGTTCTCTACCTTCAACCTTAACGATGTCTTTCAAACCCAACTGCTTGCTGGGAACATGTAGTGCAATTAAAACTGTCCCATTAGTCTGACCGTTAATTCCCAATATCCTTACAACATCCAATGCATGCCCATTATTAATATGATCAATTACAGTGCCATCCTTTATTTTGGAAACGCGGAGGGTTGTTTCCGTCATTCAGAGACCACGCCCACACAGACTTGCGGGGAAGGCTATATTGCTTTTCCGATTCTCTGTGCATGTTGAGAGAACAAAGAAGTTATCTAATACATGTCTGGCTTAACTCTATCCAGGTGGTACCCAGAGTGGAGTTCAGAGGACGCGATATCATATCCTTGAAGGATTTTTCACGCGAAGAGATTGATTACGTATTAGAGATTGCTAAAACTATGGAACCTGTCGCTAAGACCGGTTCAGACCTTTTACAGAACAAGATACTCGCCACTCTGTTTTATGAACCCAGTACCCGGACGCGGCTGAGTTTCGAATCTGCCATGCACAGACTGGGAGGCTCCACAATCGGTTTTGCTGAAGCTGAAATCTCTTCAGTGAAAAAAGGCGAGACTCTAGCAGACACAGTCCGAGTTGTTGAAAATTACGCTGATGTGATAGTCATCAGACATCCCTTAGAGGGTGCGGCCAGACTTGCAGCTGAGTTTGCTACTGTGCCAATCATAAACGGGGGTTCAGGGGCAGAAGAGCACCCAACACAAGCCTTGCTGGATCTATACACGATTCTTAAAGAGAAGAAGAGAATTGATGGTCTTAATGTGGCTTTGGTGGGCGATTTACGTTACGGACGGACAGTACACTCATTGGCATATGCACTATCGCTTTATGAAGTGAACCTGCTTCTTGTTTCCCCCGAGATGCTTCGGATGCGAAGAGAGGTGCTCGAGACAATCAAGGAGAGAATTAGGGTCAGTGAGAAAAGTAAAATCGAAGAGGTCATCAGGAAGGTAGACGTTCTGTACATGACCAGAATTCAAAAAGAAAGATTTCCAGACGCTGCCGAGTATGCCAAGGTCAAGGGATCCTACAGAATAAACACGGATATTCTACAAAGTGTGAGAAAGGACCTAGTTCTGCTACATCCACTTCCTCGGGTGGATGAGATTGCACCAGAAGTGGATAAAACTGAGCACGCAAAATACTTTGACCAAGTATGGAATGGAATCGTAATGAGGTCAGCGTTGCTTGGTCTAGTGCTTGGAAAAATCAGTTGACCTCATAGACAATGTGCTGATTTCATAGGATATATCGATGTCTATCTTTGAACTCCTGAACTTTTCCTGCGTTCCATCCTCGCAACTGCTGATAGTATCCCGTAATTCTCGACCAATGCTCCAGCTCATCGTCGGTCGCCCCGCAATTCTTACATTTAATTTGCAGACTTCCTTCCATCGTGCCACATCTTCTACAAATCGTGATGTCTCGAGTGAAGGCGAAGTACGAAGCCAACGATTTCGTAGCGATTCGCTTTGTGAAGCTCCAAAGAGCCCTAGGTGAAGGGTGTTCTTCTCCCAGCCAAATGTGCATTATCGCTCCACCCTTGGTTAAAGGGTGGAAGCTTGCTTCGATCTGCATTCTCTCGGTCAATGCAATTCCTGCGGAGGGACGAACGTGAGAGCTATTTGTGTAGTATATGCCACCATTACCAGTGTCCCCTTGAACAACTGCTGCACTTCCCAACAGTTTTCTATCAATTAGAGCCAATCTGTGGGCGCAGCTCTCTGCTGGGGTTTGAATGCACCCAAAGCGGTAGCCTGTCTCTTCCGCGTAGGCGTCAACTCGCTTGACCATGTGGTCAATAACTTCAAGGCCGAAACGCCATGAAGACGGGTCATCATGTAGCTCCATATTCAGGTGTGCTTTCAAGAGTTCATTGAGGCCAACGAAGCCTATGTTGAGTACTTGCTTGTCCAAGTTCAAGTAGGGTTCGCCAAAGCAATCCATTGTGCAGAATGGAAGCGAACCTTCTTTCATCCTCTTTTTCACAATCCGACGTTTGATTAGCAGAACTTCCTTAGCAAAATCCATTCGCGAGTCCAGAATCTCATAGAGTCGTGAATCGTCTCCTTTTGCGTCATATGCGATACGAGGTAGGTTTATGGTGACAACTTGGAGGCTTCCCATTCTCATTGCACCTTTGTGGAAGTCTTTCAGTTCATCTCCATCAGGCGTAAAGATGAGCCGGCAACATTGGCTGTTCACGATGTCGGGCATGTATTCTGGGCAGAGATTGAGGAAGTAAGGAGTTCCGAACTTCGATGCTAAAGCAGAAACCTTGAGATACTCGTCTTCAAATTCCTCCAAGTACTCGGGTCTGAGTTTTACTTCGCATTTGGGAAAGTTGAACATCTTTCCTGAGAAATCACCGTTCATGTAGACATCGAGGATTGCGTTGAAGAATGCGTTGGCCTCTTCATAGTAGTCGGAGTATGTTGTCGCGTCACTAGCTTTCCCGCCTGGGAGAACAGCAGGCACATCTTGGATGATCTTTGGCACAGCGCACTCCAAAGCGATGGATGAGAAGACTGTTTGTCCACCACGGGCAACATACATCTGTGACATCTCGTAGATGAACATTTGAGCCAGTTGCTTAAGGCGTTTGTATGGTAAACCTTTCAAGAAGGGAGCAAGATATACATTGAAGAAGTCGTAACCTTGACCTCCAGCCCAGTTAGTCTGAGCAGCAGCTAAAGCCTTTGCAGCGTGAAGGATAGCAACCTCAGGATGTCTTGCAGGTCCAGCAACTGCTGTATGTACGCCTTGCCCGTCGACAATTAGACCTTTTCTGAGAAAGAAACGCAGATCATGTTCTTGGCAGAAAGGTCTGGTTGCGAAATACTCGAGATCATGAATGTGGATAGTTCCGGCAATATGAGCATCAGCTAATCGCGGAGGTAAGCAGTTCAGAAGGGAGTATTGGTCGAAGATAGTGTCTGCAGCCAGTTTGTGAATGGTCTCCGGGTTGTGTTGCAGATTGGCGTTTTCCCGGTCACGAGAGCGAATAAGTCTTTCAACATCAAAGACGGGAAGACCGAGTCGTGTATACTTGGCTCGGGGGGTCTCATAGTTGTTTTCCAATAGGGAAACACATACAAACTCTCGAATTAAGGGAGCCGACAGAAAGCCCAGATTTAAAGAGTTTAGTCGATTAGCTGTGTCTTGAGCAATCTTATCTGCAACTTCTTTTGAGAGTCCGGTCTCCTTCACCAAGGAATCGATGATTCTTTCCGGTTCGAAATCTTCAAACACAATCCCGGATGTTCTCACCTTGGGGAAATATTTAAGCGAATCAACGGCATACTCGGTTTCAGTCGTAGAAAACCCTCGCAACAGAGCATCATTACACACACATTGTCTTTTAGCAATTCAATTGACAGAATCATATAAAAAAGCAGGGATGTGCTTGAGAATTTCAAAGCCTGTTTCGCATAAAATGTGTTAATTTTATAGCGGGGGGATTTGACTTAAGATTTTTAGTACTTTTTGTATAAAATTTTAGAGTGTATAGCCCACGGAATTCACAGCGACTACCCGCGTCAGCTATGGATTCAGAATGCAAGAAAGCGCTCGTAAGCAGGATCAGCCATTTCTGAGGTGTTCGTCAACGGGGACAGTCGAGTGGATCCGCAATGCGGACATCTAGCGTGGGTTCCAATGGTCGAACTCCTGCATCTATGGCAAATCGTGAAGAATAGTTGGTAGTTGAAAAACCCAATATTCCTTATTGTAAGTTTTTCAGTAATTGGTGCTAGGCCCTCGGGAGTGAGTGGAGCAAGCTCGTGTAAGATGCAACTCATGTGACCTCCGTGTGAAAGCTGATGAATTCGCTCTTCAATGTCAAGTCTTTCTTCCTGGAAGGGGGAGATTTCGTCGACATCTGAGTAGGAGGGCGCTGCTTGGAAGTAGGAGGTTTTTACCATACTTAAGCCGTATTTCTCTAGGTCAAGTTCATAAACTCGTCTTTTCGCCACCCTGTTTGGAACGATTGCGGGAACAAGTCTGCAATCCGGCTTCTTCCTGAATCGAGATATGTGCTTGTTTACATGTTTAAGGATCTTTTCGATAAGGATGTATGTTCGCCCCATGTTGACTTCTTTGTGCGGAAGTATCAGTGCATTGACGGCGTTTGTCAGACCAAGAAGGTTAATTACACGCGTTGTATTCTCGAGTTTGAAGGAGTCTTCATCGACTTCACAGGCGAGGTATGGTAGAAGGTTCTGTTGGATTCTTTTTTCTATAGCGCGGTATTTAACGTCTAGTGCTTCAATCGCGATGTCAAGTTGATCTTCAAGCAGATCCAAGAACTTGTCCTCGTCAGATCTCGCTTCAAAGCTGATTCTAGGCAAGTTTATTGTTATAACGTCTAAGTTTCCCGTGCGATGAGTGTCCAGATCAGATTCTTTGTGCCAGTCGTCTGTCAGTCTAAGACCTGATGCAGAGTACGATGCATGCTTTTGGTTTTCGAATTGGAGATTTGCGAAATTTACCAGAATGCTCGTTGAGGCCAGTCGATGGGCTTCATGGATAATGTTATTAAAGGATTCATCTTGGGCAGTCTTTGATTCAAGCTTGACCACGATTCTCGGGTTTAAGAGAGGGTGTTCTATATTCTCTGCAATGAGAGCTCTGAGGAGAAGTGACGCAAAGCTTAAGCTATCACCTTCGAAGGAGCTTTCTTTTTCATTCGAAAAACTCAGGCTGATTGTCGTTGGGATGGCAGATGTAAGATTGAGACCTCTTATGAAAAGCCTCAGGAGATGCTCTATTCTCTTAGACTTGAGATTCCGTGAATAAGCAGCTAGATGTAGATTGAAATCGTCCAGATTTTGGTACCCTGTTGTTTCTGTTGAGATTCTTCGAACGCTTTTTAATATTGTATTAAGCGCTGACTCCAGTGTTCGAGGGTTTTGCTTTTCCAGAAGATGTGAAATATCATGAGTCATCTCGTGAGGTTTCAGTACCCATGTTCCCAGATTATCGAGATGGATGCTTCCACTAAGATGAGCGTCTGCAATTCTCCTTGGCAGAACGTTCAGTAGGGTGTATTCCTCCATGACTGAGTCGGCAGCTGCTTTGCGGATCGCACTTGCGTTTGGTTGCTGTGAATTAAGCAGACGCGTGACTTCGTGTACAGGTAGACCCAGACGGGTAAGTTTGTGTCTGTAGTCTTCATAGTGTTTCTCTAGCAGAATGGCGTTTACGATCTCGCGGATTAATGGAGCGGTGAGATACTTGGTTTTGAATCGTTGGAGGCGTTTCTCAGTCTCGCGAGCAATTCTAAGAGCAAGGTCTGTTGGCACTCCAGCCTCCGTCACCAAAGACTGGGCGATTCTGTTCCGGTCAAATTCCTCCATAGTAAGGTTGGATGTTCTTACCAGCATCTTCCAGCGTTTGTATGTCCGATCTTCTATCTCGTCTGTAATCTCGATTATTCGACGGCCTAAGACTGTCAAGCTATATCTCTTGGTCTCGATTTCGGGTTCTATCAGATCGGCGTTTATCAGAGACTTCAAATGATACGCAAATCGACCTGCGTCTCTGCTAGAGTCAAGCTTCAAGGAACTCATAATTTCGGTATAGGACATTGAGCCGCGGTCTAGAACCATGTCAAGGATCTGCAGACGTATTGGAGAGGATATGGCCTTCAGAACTTTCATTCCAGCCTTGTGTATCCCTACGTATTTCGGACTGGGCATAGTCGCATTTCACTCCGTTTCATGCAGGTTGTCGTCATCAGAGAGTCAAGAGAGCCTACTTACGCTCGCCCGTAACCTTCAACCTGATAATCCTTAAATCATTATTGCTCAATTCTCATAGACAGATAGGCGGCGGTAGCCAAGCCAGGTCAACAGACAGTGACCAAAGGCGAAGGACTCAAGATCCTTTCCCATAGGGGTTCGCCGGTTCGAATCCGGCCCGCCGCACCAATACATTCTAAGCTTCTAGAAGTTCGACGATTCTATTCAGTATGAGTAGATCAGTTAGACGTGAGTTGACTCCTCGATGGCTCCTTCGGGTGTGAAGATGAGAAAATCCACGCCGTTACCACTCATTGAGTCACGGCTTATGGCTGATTTCATTGCGCGCATTGCTACCTCTTTGGATTCCTGTACGCTCATATCTTCCTTGAAGTTCTCCTCCAACACGCCTACAGCAATCTCAGCGCCAGTGCCAACAGCAGAATACTTATCGGGGATGACGGATCCTAAGACATCAAGGACGTACATTGAAGGGCCATCTTCATCTACGCCACCGATTATTGTCTGCGTGATCAGCGGGAAAAGACGCCTGCCAAAGAGGAGGTTCGACATCACCTTGGCTGCAGATCTGACGGAGATTCTTCTGTGTGTCTCAAATCTGAAAAGGTTTGCATAAGCCTCAACATCTCTAATGAGGACCTGCATGTCGGAAACAAGTCCTGCGCATCCTGCACCGATATGATCGGTGATTTTGAAAACTTTCTTTCCTGCTTTGCTTGTGACAAAGTAGCCGTATGTTACACGCTTCTCGGCAGCCAACAACACTCCCTTAGAGCCTACGATACCAAGAGTTGTCGCACCTGGCATCAAATAATAAGGGTATTTCTGACCGAGTTCATTCAATTTGGATGCCACCTTGATTTCGGTTGATTATAGAATGCCGATCATTTAAATCTACTCATAGTAGACAACGTGGGTTTTGGAAAGTATTTAATTGATTGGGCAACTAAATCAGGCAGGGGAGTCCATGACTCCAAGAGGCAAGATAGTCAGCACGTACTGGCAAGGCGCGTTGAGACGATACTCAAGTTTCTGGAAGAAGGATACCATGCTAATGAAAGAGAAGTCAAACATCTCGCAACTTAGGATTGAACACTTCTGTTCAGAGAGCTAGGGGAGTCTCAATTATGAGAGGGCTATACATCGGTCGATTTCAGCCTTTCCACATGGGACACCTGCACGCTGTGAAGCACGCACTAAGCGAAGTCAACGAAGTGATTATTGTAGTTGGCAGTGCCCAGCGCAGCCACTCGCTCGACAATCCATTCACGGCTGGTGAGCGAATGGTGATGGTTCGAGAGGCTTTGAACGAAGGAGGTATTTCTCCACTGAAGTATTGGATCATTCCTATTCGTGACCTGAATGTTCACATGATGTGGGTATCCGAAGTAAAGGGTTACACACCAGAGTTTGAAAGAGTGTACTCGAATGAACCTCTCACTCGCCGGCTCTTCTTGGAGGCAGGCTACCGAGTTGAGTCGATTCCCTTCAAAAACAGAAGTCGCTATTCAGCTACAGAAATCCGAAGAAGAATGGTAAATGGTGAGCATTGGAAGAACCTTGTTCCAAAGATTGTCGCTGAATTTATAGAACAGATTGGGGGAGTTGACAGGCTAGTGGACTTGACCAAGACAGATGACGGTTAGCACGGTTTCTGTTTGCGTGCAGATATGTACATGAATCGCCGCTCCTTACAACGCGCGGAGGTTGATTCTTACTAATTCCGCATCACAATATTCGCACGCACGGTCAGGGCTTAAATATTACGCGCGCGCATTGGCACACATAGGCGGCTTTATAGTTGGTGTAGTGCTAGCACTGTTGCAAAGATTTTCTTCAAAAGAGCATGTATGAAAAAAGATTATTCTGGCAAGGATCAAATAGCACCAAGAAGGAAAGCTAGTCCAACCGTGATTGCTCCAGCAGCAAGAGTTTGGACACCATAAAGTAGAATGTTCTCCTTTGCTATCCTGCCAAGATAGAGCCCTAATAAGAACAGTGCTGATAGTGAAACAATAACGGAGATAACGTAAGCGTCCCATATCACTAGGGTTCCTCTTATCGTAAGTGCAAAGGGGATTAGGGAGAAAATGCCTGTAAGTATTGGTGATGCTCCATCGACTATTGCAGCGTAAATCGAAACGAAGTTTGAAGCTTCCTCGAAGATGGAGTCCTGTAAATCAGTAATCATCGCCGCTTCGAGCGTCTTGAGATGTCTCTTTCTCTCTGCGCGCTCTGTCATATAGGCTCCAAATAGACCAGATATCCCCATAGCCAGGCATGCGCCCAAGCCTGCCGTGACAATTATGCGAGGTTCAATGACCCCCGCGATCCATGAACCTACAACGATACCGAGCATCGTCATAGACCCATCAAAACCATTCTTGACGAAATATCTCCGAGCGATTGGATTCATCTGCGTAATCCGTAAATACATCTTAATTTTCTGGAAGAAGGCTCTAGTAGACTGCAAAATCTTACCACTCTGAGAAGACAAAGTCTCTCATTCGAGTCACATATCTAATTATCGAACACACCCAGAAGATATAAAGATTAACATATGTGCGACTCGTCGCCAAATTACGCGATGAGGTCTTAGGAGAGTTGAGGATCAGTATTAGCCACACTAATTTCGTCTACGCCTCTAATCGAAACACCGTATTTCGTCATCACCTTTGTAACTGCATCGTGATCTATCTGGGCCCCTTTTATAGTCAGCTTGATTGTCTCAGTTTTGGAGTCAACCTCGCTAACGATAATGTCCACACCTTCCACGCCTCCAGCGTATCCAACCGCCTTAGCTAATTCAACGATGGAAGTTTCACGGGGTTTAAGAGCGTCAAAAAGAAGTCGCCTAATGGCCACACTCATTTGATATCGATTATAGTTTGCACGCCTTGGCTTTAAATCTTTGTGGAGCCTTCTAGACAGTCCACTACTTTAATGGCTCAAGCGTTACCACAGGAGAATCCGCCAAGGTAGGAGCGTGAAATACTGGAAATCTCTCCAAGGAAACTCCCAATCTGCTGCCCTTCAGGCGTCAGAGCGTACTTGAGGATGAAACTCCGCCTGAAGACTAACTTCTTGCCTCTTAAGGTTCGTAGGTGTTTGTAGATCCTGCGCAGGTTTATTCCAGCGCTCTTTGAGAGACCCGATGCTGAAATCCCATCTACCGGAATTGAATCGCAGATCCTCATCTGTGTAGGAGTAAGTATCTCCAATGAAAGCGATCTTTTAGTACGGAAGTAGAATACGCGATATGGAGGAGAACTCCTTTTGAGAATTCCGTGCTCCAAGAGACGCTTCAGAGTCCTCGCTAGGCTGTTAGATGGAATAATCGTTAATAGTTCATTTCTTGATGCGGGGTCATTTAGAAGATAGCGGATCACCTTCTCATCATATGACACGGAGCTGATCGGCAATCTTCCTTGAATAGAGAATTTTTTAACTGCATCGATTATCTTTCGCCCATACAGGGTGAGTTCGAAACGGTTCTCATCTTCTCTAACCAATCTTGTTATTAAGAGAGGTTTTAGGTACTGAGAGATCACTTCTCTGCTGTGATGGAATCCAATGGACTTTAGTTCCTTCTGCAGTTGGGTTATAGTCATCGCCCGCTTTCGAAGGAATCGTAATGTCGCAAATCTCCTGCGGTTCTTCAGAGCATTCAGCAGGGTTTCCTCGTGGCCTTTTTTTCTGAGACCGCTGTGTATATCTCTGAGTTCCCGTTTCACCCTCCAAGTTCCACACTGCTCAACACAAATAAGCGGGGAGGCTGCGTTGCACGTTTTGCATCGTTCTTCCATCGTGTGTAAGGTCTGCTGAAGACTGCACCCTTCATCAACCATTTTTCGCGAGAGCCATACGGATTCACCTATCAGCGGCGCGTTCTTCCCCATCTCAGGATAATTTAGAGTCACAGGAGTTTGTTTATCGCTTGAAATCAATCTTTTACCAGAGAAAGGAGCGTTTTTCAAAAGCTGATACCCCAAGCACCTCTATGACGCGCGTCATGTCTATGACGAGCGTCATACTTATATGTTTTCCCTGCAAGAGTAGAAGTCGGTTGAGATCATGAGACAGCCCTGCGAAGTCAGTACGAAATCCATCGTGCCTGCAATTCGAGCGCTCCTCGCAGATGAACTCTTGACCACTCATGGTCTTAGGCAGAGGGAAGTTGCAGTACTACTTGGCATAACTCAGACTGCTATAAGTAAATACACACATCATGTGAGAGGAGCAACTGTTTCAATAGGAACGGAAAGGGAAATTAGGGTGCAGATAGAGAAAACAGCAACCCTGCTGGCCAGTGGTAACATAGAAAAGAAGATGCTTGCCCTCAGAATCTGCAGACTGTGCAGACTGGCTCGAAGAAAAGGCATAATGTGCAAATTATGTAGACACGCAACAGAGGCATCAATCAACTACAGCACACCATGTGAGCTTTGCACAGAACCTCTTAAGTGACAGTAAGCCACTCGCGCAAACGGATCTTTAAAGGACACTGAGTAAGATAGAGGCGAGTAGAAAGCTCATCACAACTGCTCCAAAGGCTATGAAGAAAGCCCGTGTCCAAGATACACCGTCTATCTTCATCAGGGCTATGGTGCATAGGACCGTGGTCCATACTATGTTTGTTATAAAGTTCAGTATTGAGACAGGTAGACTCCAAACCTGTGTGATACTCAAGTATTCGTCGTACGTGTATCTGTAAGGTAAAAAGATCGGAGGAAGCAATAGAAAGAGAACTGAAAGCACGAGGAGGTATATGATGTACGGAGAGTAGATGTATCCGACGGTGTACAGCAAAGATCTCCACGAGCCTTTCCATCCTGAGAAAACCTGCATAGCTACAGAAGCGATTGTGGCTAAGATCAGCCACTTCAAAAGGAAGTCCAAGCTAGTTACCCAGAGGGTCTGCATTCTGATTTCCAGACTGCTGTGAGATAGGGCTGAACTGAATCTGCCGAAGAAAAGACCATCAACCTTCAACGTGAGATTAGCGGGGTGGCTCCAAGAAAGGCGGAACCCGACTCCCGTGATGCTGTCCCAACTCGGCGAATTTTCTGGCGCTATCCAGGCATCATTGCAGAGAACCAAGGCATTCAAGCCTGTAAGGTTCAGCCAGATGTTACTCTCATTTAATAGGTAGGGTTCCAGATCCAGTTCATATCGATGGCTCTCTTCACTGTGAGAAAAGAGTTGCAGGACTGCAGCTGTCGGGTTTTCCCCAGTCTCATGGAGCCATTTTAAGTTGAAAGATAGTCGATTCTCCTCTTGTTTCGAGAAATTCAAGTGCTCGATTCCATTGAGATTCAGCCAGATGATTGAATCGTTCTCGGAAGAAGTGTACACGCTATAGTTTCCAGATATTTTGTCGCTTTCGTCGAAACCCACAACTCCATTCGATAGCCACGCAGGCGATGTCTGATTCAAAAGGCTTTCAGTCCACAGATCGTAATCAGGCGTAGGCTGTTCCAAGAAGAGCCGCGAGCCATTCAAATGTTGCACCCCAAGGGTTATCGGAATTGCGACCAGGAAAATTAGCAGCGGTCCTTTCACGCTGGGGCTCTTTACAATCTCATTAAAAGTTTTTGCTGGAGACCAAAGGACTGCGAATGTCCACTTAATGAACCGCCACCAAAGATGTTCCTTTGTCTCCATTGTCAGAACTCCAATGAGGGTTATATTGAACTTAGACCTTCCTTAAGCCTTCTGTAGGTGCCGTAGTCCACGTATTGCAGGAACTCGTTCTCGGCTTGATGTGCAACCGTGAATCTCTGGCGATTCTGACTCTCTTTCAGCTGTTTCGTTGCAATGAATGAGTAAGCATCAGCGCCAGCTCCAGATCCATAACTCGCCAATAGGATTCTATCGTCAGGTTCTGCTACATCTAAAACTGCCGCTAAGCCAATTGGTGAACAGCCTGAGTATGTGTTTCCGAATTTCTTCACTAGAAGACCCGGCTCGAATTGCTCCTCCCGAAAACCTAGTGCTTTAGCCACACGCGTTGGAAATGCAGCGTTCGGTTGATGAGCAACAAAGTAGGTGATGTCTTGGGGCTTTAAGCTTAATTTTTCCATCAGTTTCTGAACGACCTTAGTTACATGCTTAAAGTATGCAGGTTTTCCAGTAAATCTACCTCCGTGGCTAGGATAAGGCTGCAGATCTCTTCTCCAGAAGTCTGGAGTGTCTGAAGTAATAGAGATCCAGCCTTCAAATTGAGCGATCACATCATACATGCCGAAAATGAAGGCGCATGCGCCGTAACCGACGAAGAAGTCTAGTTCGCCACCTGGTTCACCTCGTGGGGCGGCCTGCGAATTGTCAGTCCCAATGACCATAGTATAGGATTTCTTCGATTCCGGGTAAAAGACCAGAGAGGCTGCATCCTTAAACATGCTTGTTGCTGCCTTGCATGCGAACTCTGTGTCTACTGCATCAACGCATTGAAGTCCTTCCTTGTGTTCTTCCTCTCCCAAGTTTAGCACTTGTGCAACTTTAGAGGCGATCGGTTTTACAGCATAAGGATTGGACTCTGATCCAACGTACACTTTACTTACCAGTCGATGATCAATCTCAGAGTTGATGAGTCCAAATTTTCCAGCTTCAACGGCCGCGGTAATGGCATCTTCATCGAAAAACGGGATAGATCGCTCGATTGCACCTTCTTTGATCCGAAACCTTGAGGTGTAAGCACCATACCCCACAATTCCTGGGCGTTCATATTCCTTTGAGGGTTTAGCGATTTTTCGTTCGTGATAAGGGTAGTATTCGTCGGCGAAAGTGAAGGCAAGAGTGATCGTAGGTACTATTCCACTTGAGTCAACAGCGTGTCGCCTTCGGAACCGAGGGACAACATTTCTGCCTTCCAGATCTTCGAAATCGACGTCTTCATCATTGGCGATTATTTTATCAGTCAGTCGTCCAGGAAAACGCACTGAGCCATCGTGGAATGAGACCAAACCATAGATGTAGGGACCTAATCGCGTGAATTTATTCGTTGGTTTGTCCACCAGAGTGCATGTCTCAAGCGTTCCTTCCTCATAGAAGAAGTCAATGTTCTTCATTTTCCCAAAGCTTTCTCTTCCACACGCACCACAGTAGTCTTTGAGTTTGAAGTACTCCTTTCCGCAAAGCTCGCAACGACTACCGCGTAGCCTGTCACCTATGTGCGACACTCGGTGTTCTATCGGTTCACTGCTCAATCTAATCCATTCCTAATAGGAAGACGTATGCTTTTGTGCCAAAGCCCTCCAACTCGTGAACGCACCCATTCTTGAGAGCGTCCGCCTTAATCTGGCGTTCACCAGCCTCACGCCTCAATTGCTTAAATACTTCAAAGACTTGAGCGCCTCCTGTAGCACCTAAAGGATTTCCATCTGCTTTGAGCCCGCCGTTAACATTGATAAACAGCTTTTCACCATTGATCTCGTAGCAACCTTCACTACTGATGTAGTTTTCTTGAACGCTTTTCCATGCTTCTCCTTTCCCGTAAAAGCCGAGGTCTTCCAGCGTTACCAGTCCAACGAAAGTGGATTGATCATAAATTTGAAGAACTGAGATGTCATTCAATCCTACACTTGATGCTTCCAGAGCTCCTTTCATTGCAAGTCTTGAGGATAGAAACCCAGTGAGGTCCCTTCTTGATGGAAACGTGATATAATCAGTCGCGAGCGAATAACCTAGGATGCTTACTGGCTTTTGAGTATACGAGTTCGCGCTATCTGAATCAGACAGGATCAGAGCAGAAGCTCCGTCTGATACTGGTGCAAAATCGTATAGTCCGAGAGGGCGCCTCAGTTTCCTTCTTGATCCTAACACCATATCTACTGAAATCTTTCGTTGGAACTGAGCAAACTCATTCTTCAACGCGTTCTCATGGTTTCTAACAGATAACTCTGCTAGGGTAAGCATCAACAAGTTTCTCTCATTGTCATGGAGACGATGTGTCTTCATGTAGGATCGAAGCATGAGTTCATGGTTTGACTCTGGTGTGCCACCCGCATAATAGCTCCAAGGATCCTCTAGAAGCATCAGATCGTCTCGGATTTTATCCCATCGGTCAGTCATCTTTTCCATTCCTCCAACAAGCACAAGCGAATACTTACCAGCCTGAACTGCATTGCACGCGTTAGAAAGAGCTGAGCTGAAAGACCGAGTGATCTCCATGGGAATATTCAGTTCAAGGAGTTCAGACAGAAAGCCTTCTTCAAGCCCAATCTTGTTCGTGATAGGAAGGAAGTAGTCGGCAAAGAAGCATGCGTCCAAGTCTTCTCTTTCTACATCTACTGACCTGAGCGCAACAAGTCCGGCCTCTTCAACGAGGTGCTCAGGATCCCTTTCATAGTGTTCACCAAACTTAGTTCTACCTACGCCAACAACAGCCGGTCCTTTTTCCGTCATATCAAATACTTGCCTTCTTCTAGAGAATGTTTAGGCAGTTATCCAATCTCGTCTATTAAGCGTTTTTTCCTTCAAGACTGGTGCAATCTTAAACAGCCACAAGCTCAAAATCGAATGAAAAGGGGGGTCTCCGATGCGTCTGTTCCATGCGACTTCTGATGAAGAAATATGTAAAGGTGAAACAAACGATGTTCATTTCGTCTGGATCAAGGAGAAACTTCTGGCTAAAGGGTTAGAGCAAACTAAAGCTGTTTCCGAAGTAACTTCAGGTTATCTTCTTCAGAACTGGTCGGGGAGGATTCTCTGTGGAGTCGAAGAGCTGGCAAACCTATTCAGAATGCACGCGCGTATATCAGTGGAACTCGCTGAATGCATCAGTTTTGTGTATTTTTGCTCATAGATCTTGGCGCGTGCCGAAGAGTCAAGGAAAGTATTGTAACCGAATACTTATTTACTCGTGAGGTTTATGAAGAATGAAATCAAGTTTGAGAGGAGCCACAGACATGCATAGATTTTTCAGGCAAAAAAGGGCGCTCTCAACTCTCCAAATGGTAATTCTACTCTTGATTGCGGGTATTACAGGTGCAATCCTTTCCTATCTGTGGACTGAAGGATACTATGTTGATAAGGGATTCAACATTCCTGAAGACACAACAGCTGTCACAATCCTTAACGCTACTTTTCCTATTGAAAACAGCACCTACTTCAATGTGACAGTTCTTAATCCTTCGTTCTCAGTTGGTGCTGCTAACGTGACAAGCATTGCATTGGTCACATCCGCTGGTGACTTCGAAACAATCCACCTGATTCCAGGAAGCTCAGTAGAACCAACGCTTCCACGACTTATCTCAAGAGGCGTATCCCCAACATTCAAGTGTCATTTCAACTGGGATTCTTTCGCAGGACAAATCGTTCGAGTTGTCACTTTCTTAGCAGACGGGTCTGGGGCAACATTTCCCTATAGAACAGGAGAGGTCGAGTTGGAGATTCTTGAAGTAAAATTCAACACTTCAGTAAGCGCCGAACGGTTCAATATAACAATAGGGAACTCCGCGGGATCTCTTATTCCACTCAATGTTACAGAGATAATGTTTGACTCAACCATCATACCGACGGAGAACATAACAGTTAAAGACGGACCACCTTCACTCCCTAAAACGTTACAACCAAGTCATAATGAAACCTTCGTCTGCCTTTTAGATCTGCAGCAACTTGGTGCATTTGACTCCTTGCACAACATCACAGCTAAAACTGTGCAGGGATATTCAGCTCAATTAGCTATCCAGACCCCTCCACCGGTACAACTTAACATTTCCAATGCAATATTCGCGCATCCTGAAACGGGTAGCTTCAGACTAACAATAGTGAATCTGAATACATCCCCCCATTCTGCAAGCATCAGCCATGCAACAGTAGAAAGCGAAAACCAGACGTTCAGAAACGTTGTATTGACTGCCGATTCAGGAGACCCAAAACTAGAGCCAGGAGAGAATCGAACGTTCACAGCTAATTGGAATTGGAGCAGTTTCGCAGGTGAAGAATTACAGATCACAGGCCATACAATTCAAGGATTTACGACTGGAGAATTCATGTACGAAGTTGATCCAGCCTTCGGACTACCGAAAGCAGTTTTCACATACTTACTACGTGCGTTTTCAGTGGCATTCAACGCTTCGGGAAGCTACGACACCTATGGTGAAATAATCAACTTCGCATGGGATTTTGGAGATGAACAACTCGGAACTGGCGAGGTTACGAGCCATATCTTCAACCAAAGTGGAGAGTTCACCGTAACATTGAACGTTACAGACAATGATGGACTGTCAGATGAAGCTTCACTCATCATAGATGTCTACAACAAGCCGCCTGTGGCATCCTTCACCGTGTCTAATGAAACAGTGTATACTTTGGAACCAGTTTTCTTCAATGCCTCTCAAAGCTTCGATCCAGATGGAGACGTAGTAGCCTTCCTTTGGGATTTCGACGACGGAGGTGTCGGAGAGGGAGCAGTGGCCAATCACACATATCTAGAAGATGGTATCTATGAAGCAGCTCTTACTGTTGAGGACGACCTAGGCGCTCGCGCCAACGCAACAATGACAATAACTGTTCGAAACAGGTCACCCGTTGCTTCCTTCACAGAGTCTACATTGACACCATTGGTCAATGAGAATGTAACTTTTAATGCAACCCAGAGTTTCGATCTTGATGGAACCATCATTCAATACATATGGGATTTCGGTGATGGAACGAACAGTACGGAGGCCGTAGCGACACACATGTATTCCTCCAACGGGACATTCATCGTAACTCTGTTTGTCACAGACGACGATAACTCCACAGCATCAGCAAACAAGACTTTGACAGTCATCCTTCCTTTGTTGCAAACTAGGATACAGATGCCCCAATCTGGGGAAAGGACGATTCGACAGGAAAAGTCGCTTGAAAACCTGTGTCCGATACCTCACTGGTTTTCGCCAGAGTCTGCCGAGGGAAGAAAATCAAAGGCTTAATCTCTGATTAGCATATTCTTCTACTATCCAAATGGGAGACGACTTCGATTGAGTGAGTATGATGCAATTGTTGTCGGAGCAGGCGTGATTGGATTAGCCACAGCCTACCATATGAAGAAGACTAGACCAAACGATCGGATTCTTGTTGTAGACAAGATGAGTGGGGCGGGACAAGGCAACACTGCAAAAAGTGCTGCAATGTTCAGATCCTTCTTCCACTCTCAAACAAATCTCACGCTCGTAGACACCACCGTTGAGTTCTTCAAGCACCTTCATAATCAGCTAGACTACGACTTGAAGCTGAAATGGACGGGCTATCTCTGGCTTTTCTCGGAAGCTCAGTACTCTACAATTGAGCCAGTTCTCAAATCTATGTCTGAAAAAGGCTTGTCCTATCACATTTACGAAGAAGAAGAATTGGCAAATCATCTTTCCATGAGAACCAAGGTCTCAGAGGACGAGGAGGCACAAATGATGAAGCTGAAAGATGTGGATCGAGGAGTGTTCATTCCTAAAGCAGGATCAATCGACATAGATGCACTGGTCAAGTTCTATGAAACAGAGTTCAGAAGAATGGGCGGCGAGATTCATTACAACACGGAGGTTGTGAGGATCATAATAGAGCCTGAAGAACCTCTTGGCATCCCAGACGAACCTTTCTTCTGGCAGAATTCAAGGGCGGCAGGAGTTGACACGCGCAGGGGGCGAATCCTAGCGAAGAAAACGGTGATTGCAGCAGGCGTATGGGCTAACATGTTGCTTCATAAAGTAGGAGTGTATGTTCCTATGGTGCCCATAAAACGGCAACTCTTCTCAATCAAGGCCTCAAGACCAAGTCTGAGAAGTCTGCTTACAACTGAGGGTTTCAATTCCGAAAGGTGCCTTCCATTCACCATCTTGCCAGATCCACCAATATACATCAAACCAGCTTTAGATGAAGACGCCTTCTGGTTCAGCTTCGGTGACCATTTCCCGAGGGCCTTCAAACTGGAGGATGACCCGCAACCTGAAGAGAATTTCTATCGATATGGAATATATCAAGTTGTCACCAAGTATTTCAGGCAGTTCCTTGGCGTATACCCTTACAGTTCATGGGCAGGCCAATATGCACTCAACACAATTGACGGACAACCCATTGTGTTTGAAGAAAACGACCTGCTAGTAGTGGGAAGCTGTAGTGGAAGCGGAAATATGAAATGCGACGCAATCGGCAGGGTTGCAGCGGCGTTATACGTAAACCAAGCACATGCACCCTTATACGGGTCAACCGATTTCAGAGTGAGTGACCTTAGCTTGGCAGACCGCAATGTAGACCCTGAAAAACTTATAATTTAGGGGAGTAAGGATGAAAGCTCATTATACTGCGGCTAAAAGAGCCTCCACCATAAAATATGCAATCAGAGACGTTGTAAAATACGCAAAGGACCTGGAAGAAAAGGGGAATAAAATCTGTTATCTCAACATTGGGGACCCTGTGAAGTTTGACTTCGACACACCGAAGCACCTTAAATCTGCACTGTGGGAAGCTGTGAAGAAGGGTGAAAACTGGTACGGTCCATCAGAAGGGCTTCTAAAGCTGAGGAAGGCGGTCTGCAGAAAAGAGAAGCGGATTAATGGAATCGACATCTCACCTGAAGATGTTGTGGTTACATCAGGTGTTTCGGAAGGCATACTTTTTACAATGGCTGCATTGATCGAGGGAGGAGACGAGGTGCTTGTGCCAGGTCCAACGTACCCTCCTTATACTTCATATTCTAAGTTTTTTGGAGGAACCCCGATCTCATACAGAACCATTGAGGAAGAGGGGTGGAGACCGGACATAGCGGATATTAAGTCAAAAATCTCTGCCAAAACCAAATGTATTGTCCTGATAAGCCCGAATAACCCATGTGGGGCGGTATATGACTCTAGGACGATAGCTGAAATCTCCGAATTGGCGAATCAGAACGACTTAATCATTTTATCCGATGAAATCTACGACCGAATTGTCTACGAAGAACGTTTCTCAAGCGCAGCCCGAGTCGCTAAGAATTCTTCAGTAATTGGATTGAATGGCTTCTCCAAGGTATATCTGGCTACAGGATGGAGAGTAGGGTACTTGTATTTCCACGACCCTGATGGAAGGCTAGACGTAATCAAAGAAAGTGTGAAGAAGCAGGCTAGAATAAGACTCTGCGCAAATACTCCGATTCAGAAGGCAGCAATCGCTGCACTAGACGGACCTCAAGACCACATTAAGCAGATGGTGGAGAAACTGCGTAAAAGGCGAGACTTTGCATGGAAACGGTTGAACCAGATTGAGGGAATAACTTGCTCAAAACCAAAGGGTGCATTCTACCTCTTCCCAAGGGTTCATGGAATAGGGCAACGTTGGAAAACCGACCGTGAATTTGTCTTGGAGGTTCTCCGTAAGACCGGTGTCCTTTTCGTTCATGGATCAGGCTTCTGCGAGACCTACGGAGCCGGGCACTTCAGAAGTGTGTTTCTTCCGCCGGTTGAAACCTTGACACATGCCTTCAACTTGTTAGAACAGTTCATGGAGTCCAAAGGGTCATAGCTTACCTGACTGGTACTCCATGGTCTGGATCTTTGACTAGCTGGTGGTATTTCTCCATCAGTCTCTTGGTTACTGAACCAGGTTTACCGTCGCCGATTTTTCGCTTGTTAATTTCGACTACTGGAACGATCTCAGCAGCTGTTCCTGTGAAGAATGCTTCATCAGCGAGGAAGAGGTCTGCAGGCGTGATGTCTTTCTTCACGACAACATATCCAAGTGCTTCTGCAATTTCGATGGCAACTTGCCTCGTAATGCCACGGAGAGCTCCAGTAGAAGTTGGAGGAGTCACAACGACATCGTTTGAGACTATGAAGATGTTCTCTGCAACGCCCTCGCAGACAAAGCCTTCCTTATTCAGGCATATCGCTTCGTCGACTTGTGCGTTGTTGGCTTCGAGCTTGGCCAGTATGCTGTTTAGGTAATTCAAGGATTTGATTTCGTGGCTTGTTGCATCTACTGGATCACGTTTAACCCAAGTGATTATAGCTGTAAGGCCGTTCTCCTTTGCCTCTCTTCCGTGGAGCTTGATTTCGTCAGTGATTATTATCACTGTTGGCTTTGGACACTTTCTAGGGTCAAGACCTAAATCGCCTTCACCTCGGGAAACAACTAAGCGTATGTAAGAGTCCTCATACAACCCGTTTTTTTTCAGAGACTCAACCACAGCATTGAGCATCTGATCTTTAGTCAGCGGAATGTCCAACATGATTGCTTTGGCAGATGAATACAGCCGGTCAATGTGTTCACGAAGCTTGAAGACGTTGCCACTGTATGCTCGTATTCCTTCAAATATCCCATCGCCATACAGGAATCCATGATTATACACCGAGATTTTCGCTTCGGATTTCGGGAAGTATTCTCCGTCAATGTATATCAAAAGTTCTTCTTTCTTCATTCCGCGACACCTTTTAAGAATCTTACAGTGTTCAAGATCATCTGATATAGTTTTTGATCTTGGGTTCTGTGAGGTTATCCATAGAATTGAGGGCGTTTAGATAATCGAGTAGGGAGAGGTAGGGGTCTCCACGGTTTCCCTTGAATCTCTTTCGTTGCTTTTTCCAGAAACTCTTGAAGGGGGATGTCCTTAATTTTCCCAGTAGATCTGTCGCGCACGGACAGTAAGCCCGAATCCAGCTCTTTCTGGCCAATCGCAACCACGTAGTTAATCCATTCCATCTCAGCCGCTCTCACTTTCTTCTGCATTGTAAGGGGACGATCATCCAAATCCACGCGGAGCTTATGGTTCGTAATCTGTTCAGCGATTTCTTCGGCGCTTTCTATGAATTTGTCTGATACCGGTATTACTCTGATCTGTGTGGGAGAGAGCCACAGCGGAAAGATCGGTGGTTTTCCCTTCTTTTGGTCTTTGTAAGCTTTCTCCAAAAGCGCGTAGATGCATCTTTCGATGCCCCCGCTAGGTGAGCAGTGGAGAATAATTGGATACTGCCGTCCTCCATCGTGATCAACGTAAGTGATGTCATATCTTCTGGCATTTTCAACATCAAGCTGATCTGTTGACAGTGCTGAGGCTTTCTCCTGGTTGTCTATAAAATTGAATTCCCACTTGAGAACCCAATACAGGATCTTTTCCCCAAACATCTCAACAAGGGCAGGTTTATCTAAAAATCTAACCAAAGAAGTAATGAAGTCCTTGTTAGTTTCATAGAAGTCCTTTGTGAATCGGATTCCAAGTTCATAGTCTCCACGGGATAGCCCTAGACCCTCAAGAGTCTCTCTGCACAAATTGAAGCGCTCAAGAAACTCTTCCTTCGCTTGTTCTAGATTGGAGCAGAGGGCGTGGCAGTCGGGCATTGTAAAAGCGCGCTGTCTCCGCAATCCTGCAAGTTCACCACTTTTCTCCCGTCTGAAACTGTATCTTGTCAGTTCATACATCCTTAAGGGAAGTTGACGATAGGAGAATTGGGCATCGTGAAGAATTAAGAATTGACCAAAACAAGCTGCAAATCTGAGAAAAAGATCCTTCTCTTCAGATTGGATGAGATATTGCCTAGCGGGGAACCGGTCAAGGTAACTGCTCAGCGTAGGATGGTGAAAGTCGTACATGACCGGCGTCTCAACTTCCATAGCTCCATACTCCATCATGATGGTGGTGACAAACTGTTCAAGGAGAGATTTGATCAACCGTCCTTTCGGATACCATCTTAGATTTCCTGGATCGCTACCCGGCTCATAATCCGCGATCTCAAGCTTCCTCATCAGCTTTATGTGTGGAGGCATCTCTCGGCTGACTCTCACCTTTGAGATCTCGTATTCTGCAAACTTTGCTAGTTCTTTGTGCTTTGAGAAATCAAAATCCTTGACGGGAGCAATATCCCCGTCTGGTGATAACACGTACCAAGAGGACTCACGTTTCTCTTCCGCTTTCAACGCTTCTGAAACTTTTTCTTGCATTTGAGGCTCTTTAAGAATGACTCGTGACTGTTCCGCTAGTGGGTGACCTTTTACTGAGATCGTGAACTGTTTGTTCCAGCCAAAAGGTGCACGATAAGCTTCAATCTTGGCATCTTGGGCAATTCGCTCCATTGCTCTTACTACTCGGAGTGCTAGTGAAGGACTTGCCAAGTTAGCACTTAGATGAGCGTAGGGGTAAATCAGAACCCTATTCATCTTAAGTTTGTCAAGGAAGGCCTTGACTTGCGTAATGGCTTGCGCTGCTACTGTTTCATCATCGCCTTTCTCAACAGCAGTAAAGAGTACGAGTACATCGTCTATTCGGCTCTCTTTTTTCTCCGCTTCCTCTGCTTCCGCGATCTCTTTCTTTACTGGCTTGTATGTGATGTATTTAGAGTGAAGTTGAAGGATTCGCAAATCTACGCCTCTGTCAATCCGTTCTCATCAATGGCCAGCCAGCTTAAAAAATGGTTGGGGGGGAAGCTCGTTGGATTCTGATCAGTACGAATCTCTCTGTCTCCACCTCTCCAATGTTCTTTCTTTTCTTGTGGCTTTCTTAAACTCTTTATAGTGTTCTTTACAGAGGTAAGCTCGCTTTTCAGAACCAATTTTCAACCCTGCTGAGGTAACCTTTCCTGCGCCAATAGATCGGACTGCTACATTTCCACAACCTAGGACACTGCACTTCTCGCCTTTTTCGATCCTTCCCAAGGTGAAACCTCTTACAAGTTCGTATGTTGCATGCGTGTATATTTTGGTTGTCCTTGACTCTGCTATGGAGGGGATTGCAGCGATGGTGGTTCGTGCAGCAGACGGAGCGTGGATATATATAAGAGTCATTGCAGATCAAATGTTGACGCAAGGTTGAGTGTTGTATTTGCCCGTTAAACGGAAAAGTCGCGGAAGATCCAAGGGCGCAAAAGGGAGGGGTTCAAATATTCAATGTCATAGTTGTGGTCAAACTGTGCCACGTGACAAGGCTAAACGTGTTTCTAAAAGGATTTCGATGGTGGATTATGTCCTGAGCAAGGAGTTGCGACAGAAGGGTGCATACATTGCATCGCCCGTGACAACAAAGTACTATTGCGTCTCCTGTGCCGTCCATCGAGGCGTGGTAAAGGTTCGATCGAAGAGCGAACGTAAGGGGCGGAGAAAGGGAAGGCGTTAATTCAGGCTTTCAGCAATCCTCGTATTTTTGTAGAAGTAGTACGACCGATGCATGACAGTGAAATGTGTCAAGGCTGCAAGGACGATGATGCTCCAAGAGAGCGCTTCAAATCGAAAGGGAGTAAGGAAACTGCCTGCTGCTAGAATTATCATTCTCTCTGCTCTCTCTGCTAAACCCATTGTCTCCATCTTGAGTCCCGCAGCTTCTGCTCGTGCACGTGAATAGCTGACGAGCAGACTTCCTACCAGAGCAACTGCCCCCCAGAGAGGATCACACAGACCAGCTACAATAATGGCGATCAGAACGAAAGCATCTGCATACCGATCCAACAGGGAATCAAAGAACCCCCCTACGATTGTGGCTTCTCCATACAGTCGAGCAACTGTACCGTCGAGAGTGTCAAGAAAACCAGATACTAGGAAAAAGATCGCGGCAAGGGGAACGAAGGCATGATTAAATCTCCAAGTTAGAAAAAAACACCCAGCCAAGGCTGCAAAAAATATTCCCAGAATGCTAATCTTGTTCGGGGTCATCCCAGCGTTGTGAAGAATCCTCGCTTCAGTCTTAAGCATTGATTGAAACTGCTCTTTGAAGCGTGTGAGCATACTGTCTAATCACCCATTTTCTTCGAAGAAGCAGATGTGACGAAATCTCTCGACCTAGTTAGCGTTTCCCTGAATATGGAAGCACAGCGCATGCTGATTCAGCCTCACAAGAGCGTTTCTCTCATCAGTACGCTATGGCCAGTCTCACCAAGCTCGAGGCTTTCTTTCCACATGAAGCACATCTACCTTCTGTCTTTTCCTCAATATCAATTGGAACTCCAAGCAACTTTGCGTTCACTTGTTCAAGACCGTGGCCACAGTCTTCAGTCCCACACCAGAATACTTCCACAATTCCGCCTTTTTTTGCCAAGATCCCTTTTGCTTTTTCCAAGGTGTCAACTCGGAAAATTCTCGAGTTCATCCAACTCCATGCTTTCGTTCTCATATCTGTTGACATCTGCTCCACTATTTGGCGCACCTCGAGAGGCAAATCGTCTAAGACACAGGCCTTCTTCTCAAAAGTATCCCGACGGACAACGATGGCCTGCTTCTTCTTGATGTCTCTGGGACCGATTTCGATTCGAATCGGAACGCCACGAAGCTCCCAATAGAAGAACTTTGCTCCGGGTGTCAACTCCTCTCGTTTATCAACCTTAACGCGGAAGCCTGAATCCGAAAGCTTCTCTGCAACTGTTTCACTTACAGCTAATATTGACGGCATAACTTCTTTGTCAGGTATCGGGATAATGACGACCTGTGTTGGTGCGAGGTTGGGGATCAGCACAACGCCATTGTCGTCGCCGTGAACGCTTAGTTGGGCGCCGATTCCACGTTCGCTTATTCCATAGCATGTTTGGCAGACGTTTTCATGTTCGCCGTTTGAAGCTTCATACGTTATATCAAAAACGGTGGAGAAATTTTTCCCTAGATTGTGTATGGTTCCTGACTGCATTGTACGTCCATCAGGCATTAGAACGTCAAAGGCAACTGAGTAGAGAGAGCCTGGAAACTTGTCCCAATCTGGGCGTCGACTGATCAGATATGGCACACCGCATGCATCGAAGAAGCGCTTATAGATTCCAATAGCTTCGGAGACCTGTTCTTCCGCTTCCTCCAGCGTGGCATGGCAAGTGTGGGCTTCCTTGAAGGTGGTGACTTCACGCACCCTGATGATTGGTCTAGTTGTCTTTGTTTCATATCTGAACACGCTGCCAATCTGGTACATCTTAATTGGTAAATCGGCGTGGCTTCGAATCCAAAGTTTGAACATTGGATACATTGCTGTTTCACTCGTCGGTCTCAAAGCATATCGTATCTTCAAGGGTTTTCTGCCGCCGTGAGTCACCCAGAACACCTCGTTTTCAAAGTCCTTGATGTGGGATGCTTCCTTTCGAAGATTCGGCTCGGTCACCATTATGGGAAACAGTACTTCTTCATGTCCGGACTTGTCATGCAAATCTCTGAGAAGGTTGGTTACCATTCGACGTATCTGGAAACCATAAGGGAGCCAGACACCGCAACCTTTGATTGGATAACGATAATCCAGAATTCCTGCTTCGACAAGTACTTTCCGAAACCATTCGCCGAAATTTGTATTACGTTTCGCGAGGGGGGGGGTCATATGCTATAGCAACCTTTGCATTCTATCCAATCTTCCTTATTTTAAGGTTAAACGTTGACTATTCTTTTTCTGAGTACTAGCGGCGATCTCGGCTACAATTATTTCTTTGATGGTTTTCGCTGACGCATCTGTTTTCACTGCAGTCGGTTTAAAATGCGTTAGACCAGCTTGGTGCCCTTTCTTCTGTAGCTCTGAAATTATCTTTTTCACTGAAGGAACAGGCAGATTCAGGCTGTCGCAGATTCTGTCTACAACGTAGAACGTTGCAGGAGCGTTTGCTTCCTGCTTTATTTGAGTAAGAAGCTTAGTTACTTTATACACTCGTCTTTTCGGAAGACTGCACCGTGCTTCTTCGAGCATTAAGGTCACAAAATGCTCATCAATGAGTCTGCCTACCCAGAGAGGTCCAGCAACGCTCAGCTTCTCGTGGCATTCTGGACAAGTGTTCGATCCGAGGAGAAACATGTGACCCGTCACTTTGCGGTGGAAGCAAGAGAAGCAATGTTTTATCAGGCCCAGTTGTTTGAGGCTTGCATCTGCTCTCTTGGCTCCACTCTCTACAATTACATAAAGTCGGATGTAATGCGCTACGTAGTAGCTGAAGACTACTCGGACAGAAAGGTCAAACTTCGCCACAGACCTCACGACAGCCCCGGTCAAGAGGCGGATTGCCAGTTCATGGCAGTACTCGGTTCGAAGTGGGAAACCACCATATCTCCGAAAACAAGGTCGAGGATAGACTCCGCATAATGAGGCTAGATCTGTAGCTGTTAGAGCTAAGAGGCCCCCTCGCCTCAAGGACCTAATCGCAGAGTCTACAAAGGGCATCGGTGATCCAAAAGGGTCAATGTCAACACAGTCAAAACGTCGCCGTGGAGACGCATAGTGACTCAGCAAGTCATTAGCATCCTTGTTCTCGACTGCAACCTTCTCATCCAGACCGTTCTCTTTAACATTCCATTCAGCCAGCTTGGAAGCTTCTGAGCTAAGGTCATTGACGATTACTTTTTTGACGTTCTCAACTTCACGTGCAAAACGTATTCCCCTAATTCCGCATCCAGCTAACGGTTCACAGACAGTTAGATCACGCTGTACAAGACTGTGTAGAACTCTAAGGCTCAGAACAGCAATGTCTCTATTTAGCTCCATTACAGGATTAAAGAAAACAGGTGCCTTAGCTGGTGCATAATCAGAAGGGGCTTTGGCGAATGCTTTTAGCTCTGGTACAACAACAGAAACAGCTCCTTCAGATGCATTGGCTGTCGGAAAAGAGAACCGCAATTCTTTCACTCAGAAAAAGGGTGGATTCAAAGCTTAAAAAGCTGTTTTCTTCAATATTTCCAGGATGAAAAGACTCATTCTACTTACAGGCCCCCCGAGAACAGGTAAGACAACGATCGTCCAAAAGGTCGTCGAGAAACTTACGAAAGAGAACTACAGGCTAGGCGGAATGATCAGCAAAGAGATTCAGACTGACAGAACTAGACTTGGCTTCGAAATATGTGACATCTTCACAGGTCGAAGAGGGATACTTGCACACGTTCGCCAACCAACGGGACCCAAAATCGGCAAGTATAGAGTCAACCTGCGTGATCTTAATTCGATCGGAGTAGCAGCCATATTAGAAGCAGTGGTGAAGGCGGATGCGGTCGCGATTGATGAGATTGGACCAATGGAACTCGTCTCTGAAGAGTTCGTAGATGCAGTTAGAAAAGTAATTGCTAGTCAGAAGCTTTTAATCGCTACGATCCACTACCGTGTGAATGCCCAAATTGTTGGAGAGCTGAAATCTGATGAAGAAGCTCACTTGGTGGAAGTTACTTCTAAAAATAGAGAACAGCTTCCCGCACTAATTACTGAAGAGGTTGCTGAACTAATAGACGCGAAATTAAACTGCTAACTAGAGACTAGCCGAGCGCACGAATATGTTAGCGTAGGGCTAACTCTTAATTGAGCCACGGCATATAGAGCAGGTTGTCTGCACATTAACAGCCTTCAGGTGGTCTAATCTGGTTGCTTTTGCTTGGAGTCGACGAGGCAGGTCGTGGTTGTGTAATAGGGCCATTGATCATTGTCGGGGTATTGGTCGACGCAGAAGGGCAGGTGAGACTCTTGGAGATTGGTGTAAGGGACAGCAAACTTCTAACACGGTCTCAAAGAGAAGTCCTTGCTCCAATGATTAGGGACATTGCTCTTCGAGTCTGCATTGAAGAGGTTTCGCCATCGGATATCGATGAAGTTGTGATGAAAGGTAGGCGATTGCATAAGCTTAACCGGTTAGAGGCGAGAAGGATGGCGGCTATAGTAGAAGAGTTAAAGCCTGATGTGGCAGTGGTGGATGCAGCTGACGTCCGACCAGAACGCTTCAAACAACACATTATTGAGAATCTTTCATCACCTCTTGAACTGGTATCGGAGCACAAGGCCGACGAAAATTATCCCGTGGTGTCAGCTGCGTCTATAATCGCCAAGGTGGTGAGGGACCGTAAAGTGGATGGACTGAAATCGACCTACGGTGATTTTGGGAGTGGCTACATGGGAGACAGAAGAACGAAGGATTTTCTATTGAACCTTGCAAGAACCTGCAAGGACTATCCTGATTTTATTAGGCGCTCTTGGAAACCAGCAAGGCTTGCTAAGAGATTAGGTAATACCAAGCAGACTAGATTAGATGAAAAGGCTAAGTGTTGATGTAGGAGAACAGCTGCTGGGGATCGCTGATTTCCGCTAAGTCTCTTTGGTATAGTATGGGAACGCGACCTTCCAAACCTTCTTCATTTGTGATCAAAATGGGTTGGGCGCCAATTACTTTGCTTATGTTCACAACATCTTCAGTTCTGGCTTCAAGATCCCGCATTCTTCCATGATGGATAACCACTAAAATGGTCAGGTTTCCATCTGGACACTTAGCTACGAAATCGAAAGGCGTTCTCCTCATCGGGAAAACTGCAAAGTTGAGCTGCTTCAGTTTACGTAAAACAAACTGAAGAAAACGGTTTTCGCATATGATGCGTCCAGCAGTTGCAAGAAGGCACGTGCCATGGATATTAACGGGTTTGACGATGGGGATTCCTAAAACCCATTCTAGCTTGTAAGCGGTCGCTACAGACGCCTTTGCTAAACCTTTCTCGTAACCATAGAGAGTTCGTCGGGAGACTCCTGTGACCTCAGCCATCCGCCCCATAGAAAACTCTTTCTCAAGTCGTTTCCTCTTGATTGCTTCTCCGTCGAGTCGAACGTAGTAGCCCCCAGGGCCTGCTTCAACTAGGGGTTCTACATTATGCAACATCATATTTTGGAAGGTTTCCAAAGTGACTGCGTAAACGCCGTATCTTGAATATACCGTGTCGTCTTCAAGGGGCTTGCTTCTAGAGTTTTCGCATATGAACAATGGGAAGCCACGAAGCGCCTTAGACAAGTTGAGGAGTCCTTTTGCGTCCTTCTCAGAGACACTACTGATGCTATGATATGCTTTTGTGAAGATTAACTGTTCATCCCTTCGGGCGGCAAGATCGAAACAGCATGGTTGCAGGCAACATCTGTCTGAATGTTCGAAGCCTGCGTTCCGGAATGTGGATTCAACGCGGTCTAAGATTCGCGTTCGTTCCATCTCTCCCCAACAACATAGGGAAATGTACAGTTGATGAATAAATGGTTTGCGCCTTCAAGTTTGAGGTTGAAGGGATCGGGGGCCTTTCTTCAGAAGTGAGACGATCATCGCGTGAGCTTTTTCATATGGTTCAAGTGGTTTTATCTCTTTAATGGTGAACCCGCGTCTTTCCAGCGTTTTTGCTTCCCTTCTGTATATTTCAGATGGTCTTTTTGTGACGTCGATGCTCTGGGACTTAACCGCAAGCATTGACCAGCTACCCTCACGCAGAAATAGATCTGCGTTGTCCGCTAATATCTTTGCTTGTTGAGGCTGAGCAACATCACAGTAGATCCCATCAGCATTTTTAACAAATGCAGAGTACTCTTCTGGAGTACGGGCATCGTTCAAGATCGGAGTTACGTTGCTGCGATAAGTACACACGTTATCGAGGAGCTCCCTCATGGAACGTGGGGCGAAGTCCACGCAGTAAACGTGACCTGTCTGATCGACTATGTCAGAGACATGGCTAGCTGTAGTCCCTGATGCTGAACCCAAGTATAGAACCTGCTGTCCCCTCCGAATTGGGATCGAATCTAGACCTTTAAGGATTGAGGCAGCGAGTTTACTCCGATAAGGATCCCATACTCGATATTCAACATTGTACTTCCGAATCAAGCGTTCTCCATAGACTCGTCTACCGGGAGTTAGATTTCGAGTAGCCAGTCTTTGGTTTCCATCCTCTAGTGTGATCCAGTAGACTCCGTGATGTTTCTCATGTTCTTCGACGTTTGCGGTCACGTCTTTTTTTTCCTTTTCTTCGGTTAGTCTTCAGCTTCTTTTTCTCTAAGGGTGAAGGCTTTGATGGCTTTCGGTATTTCGTTCTAATCTCGTCAGCTCTCTTCAGCAACTCCGCTTTCAGGAATTCGCCGATGTATCGTTTGCTGAAGGCATCTGCTCTTGCGGCGATAGCTAGTTTTCCAGCTAAGGCTCGTGACATCTTGCCACGTTGCCACTTCTTAGAGGCATGGATGAGAGCATCTTGAAATATAACTCCATGTTTTGGAGGCTTCGCTCCTGTCTTCAATGCTCTAAACAGTGCTTTTTCTGCTCCAAGAACCTGAATTGTGCTGGCAGGCATTTTGGCTAGGTTCATAAGTCCACCAGCTGAAGTGATAAGCCGAGATGCTAGCAGAGAGCCGACTAGAGCTTGAATGTTCGGAGCAACCTCTTCTACTACTGAATTCGAGTAACCTTCAAGAGACTGTCTGAGAAGAGACAGCTGAATGCACTGTTTGCACAAATGTTGGATTGTCGCTATGTCATTATCTGCGAAATCAGCGCCCATTGACTTCTGAGCAGCACCACTAATTTGGGTGATTTTAGTTGTTGGTAGATCTGTCGTCTCCAAGTTCGCTTCAGTGAAATCACGTCTTGAACCAAGGCTCAAGACGAGTTTGGCGTAAGTCTCATGTTTTTCAACGATTCGACTCAGCTCTGGGAAGTGGAATCCATACCATTCTCGAATTCTGTTCATGAAAAGATTTATTGTTCTATCTAGATCGTCGATACTCAGAATCGCTTGTGCAACCATCTGGTCTCGTTTCTCACCAGCCTTCTTTACGCGAAGTTTGCTGAGTTCTATGGAGATTTCGCGCGTCAGCTTGCTGAATTCTTCAGCGTTTGACACAAATCCAGTTTCCAGCGCTCGAGTTTCAAGATTTTTCAATGATTCTCGGATGGATGAAGAGCTGGTGACATCTGCCTTCAACTTCAGTTTTTTCTCAACCGCTCGCGCGATTGACTTACTTTCGAAGGTGAAAGATGTGTAGCCCTTCTTCTTCATTCCCTTAACTAGGGAGAGCAGTTCCTGAACGGCTTTACCGGAAGTGTTGGATTCAAGATTCCTGGCAATATGCTCAGGATTCTTCTCAAAGAGAACTTTACCAATTAGCTTACCGTTTTCACTGAAGCTGAGGACTCCAATTGGGGACATGATGATAGTTGCCTTCATTTTCCTCCCAGATGTACGCGTGTAATCCCTTTAACTCAACTCCTTTAAGGTTTATCTCTGCTAATCAATAACATTTATTGAGCGGGATTAGACTCATGGGGAACATCTTGGAAACGGACCTTGCAGGATTGAAGCTTGATAATCCGACGATGCTTGCTGCAGGCGTATTAGGGTTATCACGCAAATCTCTGATGCGGGTAGGCAACGCGGGCGCAGGCGCAGTAGTGTCGAAGTCGCTAGGAATCGAACCTCGCCACGGGTATGAAAACCCGACCTTGGTTCAGGTTGAAGGCGGTATCCTCAATGCGATGGGGCTGCCTAATCCTGGAATCCGTACTTTCATGCAGGAGATAGCAGAGAGTAGATTAAACGTTCCACTCATCGTAAGCCTCTATGCGTTCTCCCCGAGGGAATTCGCAACGGCTGCACACAAAGCCTCGGCAATGGGCGTAGACGGGTTGGAGCTAAACGTCTCCTGCCCACATACAATTGGGACAGGTCAGGAGATTGGCAGAGATCCTGAGCGGATAAAGAACATCGTAGAGTCAGCAAGAAAGGTGGTGGACGTGCCGTTGTTCGTCAAGTTGACGCCAAATGTTACAGACATCGTGGAGCTAGCTGAGGCTGCTGAGAGAGCGGGAGCCGATGGAATAACAGCAATCAATACTGTCAAAGCTATGGCTATAGACATCGAAACTTCGAAGCCAATCCTTTCCAATAGGATAGGAGGCTTATCTGGCTCAGCCATTAGACCAATAGCAGTAAGATGTGTATACGAGATCTATCAAGCAGTAAAAATCCCGATCATCGGCTGTGGAGGAGTAGACTCGTGGCAAGCGGCTGTGCAGTTTATCCAAGCAGGAGCCTCTGCTGTTCAAATCGGAACAGCCATTGCCACTAAAGGGCTTTCGATCTTCAGGAACGTAAATGAAGGGGTTGAAGGTTTTCTCAATCGAAAAGGTTACGGAAGCGTGAAAGAGATTGTTGGGCTATCGCATCGAAGCTAACGTTATGAGAACAACGCGGATCGAGAAAGTCGATGACGAAAACGAGGTGGTTAAGACACTTCATTTCAGAGATCATCTTTGTGCAAATGCGGAGCCAGGTCAGTTTGTCATGGTGTGGCTCCCAGGAGTCGATGAAATCCCTATGAGCATTTCCTCCGCTTACCAGAGCAGAATGGCATCGATAACTGTGGGAAGAGTTGGAGAAGCAACTAGAATGCTGCACAAAAAGACAAAAGGAGACTTTATCGGTATCCGAGGACCATTCGGAAACAGCTTCAGACCAATTGAAGGAAGGGTTTTGGTTGTCGGCGGCGGGACGGGGATCGCGCCATTAGCGTTTCTGCTAGAAAGATTGGTCGCCAGTGCTCAGACAGTGAAGTGCTTCCTCGGAGCCAAGAATCGACAAGAGCTCCTCTTCCTGTCGAGAATTCGCAGCCTGTTTGCGGGAAGAGCAGAAACAGAAATCGAGACTTCAACCGAGGACGGAAGCTTCGGACACAAGGGAGTTGTAACAGAACTGGTAGAAGCTACATTGGCTACGCAGACCTTTGACATGATATATGCTTGTGGAAGAGAATCAATGCTTCTCGAAATCTTCCATCTTGCTCAGAAGTATGAAATTCCACTTCAGGTTAGTTTGGAGAGAATCATGCGGTGTGCAATAGGGTTGTGTGGAAGCTGCAACATCGGCAAGTACAGAGTCTGTGCTGACGGACCGATCTTCACTCATAAGCAACTCGCGGAAGTAAAAGTCGAATTCGGGTTTCAAAAGAGAGATTTCGACGGAAGAAGAATATCGAGCTGACGAAGCAGGCGCGCGACCAACGAAGCACATTGTGGATTAATTCACAAAAGTTATATTCAGGAGAGGGTTTCCTCTGTGGATGGCGGGATGTGTATTTGAAAGGTGACCGTCAAATCCCGAGTTGATTCTGCTGACTGGCTTTCCTTAGGTTACCGCCCGCGCGAACTTGAACAAAATATACGTGACTTCTGGAAGAAAAGCCGAACAGCTGAGAAGCTGGAGAAAACGAGAAGGAAAAACCATAAGGGAATTCAGGGCTACGTAGAGGGACCGCCGACACTTAATGGTTATCCACATGTAGGTCATCTCCGGGGGAGGGTGATGAAGGACCTGCATTATAGATGGAAGACGATGCAGGGCTACTACATTCCTTTCTGGACTGGCTGGGACTGTCAAGGGCTACCTGTAGAGCTGGAAGTAGAACGTCATCTGGGCGTACGGAATAAGAAAGACCTCTTGAAGCGAGTAGGAGAAGAACGATTCATCGAAGAATGCAAGGCAACGGTGAAGAAGTACTATGAGGCATGGCACGCTGCCGATGTGGCCGCAGGAGTCTTCATAAACGACAAGAAAGCCTACTGGACATACTTGGATGACTACATAGATAGAGAATGGAAATATCTCAAATCCGCGTGGGACCAGGGATTGTTGGGGGAAGGCTACTACGTTGTGGCCTATTGTCCTCATTGTCAGACTTCGTTGAGTAACGCGGAAGTTGGGATGAGCTACAAGGATGTTGAAGATCCTTCACTCTACTTCAAGATAAGGCTTGAAGAATCAAATGAAGAGTACTTCCTAGTCTGGACAACCATGCCATTCACCCTGGTTACGGACTTAATGCTGGCTGTGCACCCTGACGCAGATTACGTCAAGGCGAAAGTGGGTGATGAGACGTGGATAATGGTTGAACAACGCCTAGAGGACACAATGCGGGAGCTTAAGATAGAAGATTATGCAGTCACTGAGTCTTTGAAAGGCAAGCAACTTGAAGGCTTGAAGTACGAGTACCCGTTTCTGGATTTAATACCTCAACAACTTGAGCTTGATAAGAATCCCAACGTTCACAGGGTGGTTTCTGAAAACTTTGTGGACGTTACTACAGCGACCGGAGTCGTTCATCTTGCTCCTGGAAATGGTGAAGAAGACTTCTTCGTTGCCCAAAAGCGCGAGGTTCCGATATTCGCGCCCTTTGATGATGAAGTGGTCTTCACCGAAGCCGCTGGTGCGTTCGCAGGTCTATTTGCCAGAGACGCTGACAGGATGGTTCTTGAAGAATTGCGGAAAAGAAAGCTTCTAGCGTCAGTAGAACAGGTCCGCCATGAGTATCCAACCTGTTGGCGCTCAGGACACAAGCTTGTCTGGCTTGCCCGAAGAGAGTACTACCTGTGGACGAACAGGATCTCAGAGAGAATCGTCGGAGCAGCACAGAAAGTTGAATACTACTTCGATCCCCCGCGAAACCGGTTTCTGGCGTTTCTGCAAGAAGGAAAACCCTGGTGCGTCTCCAGAGAGAGAATCTGGGGTACCCCCTTACCGATCTGGGTCTGCTCCGAAGCTGAATGCAGACAAAAGATCCTGATATCCAGCAAAAAGGAGTTACTCACGAAGGCGAAAGAGGTTCCAGAAGGCCATTTCGAGCTTCACAAACCCTGGGTAGATCAAGTGGTGCTAGAGTGCCCTGAATGTGGAGGCAAAATGCTCCGCGAACCCTTCGTTTTAGACACATGGCATAACAGTGGAGCAGCCCCTTATGCGAGGTTCACAGATGAAGAATTTGATAGTTACATTCCTGCAGATTTCCTTGTAGAGGCAATCGACCAGACCAGAGGGTGGGCAAATACACTATTGCTTGAACACGTTATACTAACCGCCAAACCTGAATCGCCATACAAGGCTTTCTTATTTTATGGTCACGTACTTGACGCAAAAGGACGGAAGATGAGTAAAAGCGTAGGAAACGTATTAGATGCCAACGAAACACTAGAAGAATGTTCCGCAGACTTATTCCGATTCTACATCCTCAGAAAATGCGCACCGATAGACTCGATGAGCTTCGACATAAAAGAGCTCAACAAGAGACCTTACCAAATTCTTAGCACCCTTCTACACCTTTACCGGTTTTTCACACAGAACGCCGAATACGACCACTTCAACCCTAAAATGCACACCCTAGTTTCAGCGAAAAAAAACAGGACACTGACGCAACCAGATCAATGGTTACTCTCGAAACTCCAAACTGCAGTAGAAGGCGTTACAGATAGATTTGAGAAGTGTGAATTCAATCTTGCATTGTCAGAACTGGAAGAGTTTGTCGTCAACTCTCTAAGTCACCACTATGTTCCGATGGTAAGGCCTGAACTTTGGAGTGACGACGTTTCAACACATAGTCGAAGACTCACAATCTATGCAACCCTATGGACAGTTCTAAAGACCCTTACCCTTCTCTTCAATCCAATAACACCTTTCCTGAGCGAAGCAATGCATCTTCACGCCAACAAGATTTTCGAAGGCAAGCACCCCAAATCAATCAACTTTGAAAACTGGCCAACCCCGAACCCAACGCTCAAGAACCCAGATCTGGAGCGGGATTTCGAAGCACTCTTCAAATACGTTTCTCTAACCTATTCGGCTCGGCAAGCGCTAAAGCTGAAGCGAAGATGGCCATTGGAGAAAGCGGTTCTGGCGGGACCAAAAGAGGCAAAAGAAGCCGTAAAAAGACTAGAACCGATATTTCTTGAGCGTGCGAACGTCAAAACGGTTGAGTATCTTTCAGACTCTGAAATCCTCAAGCTGGAAACCGGACACATAGCTTCAGAAGAGAACCTCTCTGTATTCATGGATTCATTTAGAGACAACAATCTGGTGGGAGAAGGCTTCATGCGTGACCTAGCACGTCGCGTTCAAGCGCTGAGAAAACAGTTGGGATTCTCGCCCACGGAAATCTTAGAGTCGGTTCACCTAACTCAACTCGATCCTGAAGCAGTCAGACTGCTGAGTCCCCACTTAGAAAAAATGCTTGAGTTGGTAAGAGCACGAGAGATCGACCTGCAAGC
>JAGLZJ010000010.1 GCA_023131555.1 Candidatus Bathyarchaeota archaeon
CCCCTCTTCGTAATTCACTACGAAAGGCATGATTCCTGCACCCTTCGAGAAAGTCTGCTGCGTGAAGTGTCCTGAACCGGTGAGTCCGCTAAGGCTTGCATATACAACGACAGTATAGGTCTCAGTGGCTCCATTGAAGGTGAAATTAAGATAGGCAACCCCAGCTGAATCAGCTTTAGCCGCCCCTGTGTTAAGTTCAAGGTTCGGATATTTTCCCCCCTTGATGGTTTTGAAGAAGTAGTAACTTATGTCAGCGCCTCCAAGTGGGAATCCTGGACCAGTTACATCTACTCTCAACTTCAATGGGTTGTATTGAAATACGGATATTGCGACCTTCACTAAGGGGGCGATGCTGAGCTCGAAACCGTAGGTTCCGTTGATCCCAAGTAGTCTTGAAGCGGTTGGATAATCTATTGAATCCGTTATTGGAACAAACAGGAAGCCTGTTGGGCCAAATGTAACGTTGCTGTAGTACTTACCAGAGCCGACCGGGTACTCGACTGGTTCCGCGAGTAGGGTAGTCAGCCTCATGAGGGCGAAAGCGTCTTCAGCGTAGCCAGTAGCTCCATGCTGCTGAAGCCCGAAGCAGGACAGTGTGTCGTTTGTGGTTCCCCAATGGTACGGGTAACCGGGATTGAGCAGGATGTTGTCAAGGAGGTCGCTTGCCTTAGACGCTATGTGCTTGTTCTGCTGGTACAGTATGGCAGCTTGAAGTGTCTGAGTGAACAAGCCTGTAAACAGCACAATCGCTGCGATGAATACGGTAGTTGAAATCAGATGATCTATGGTTATTCCAGTCATTTTTCACCCGGCTCCAAACGAGAAGTGAATAGTGCCGTTTGTAAACTTCTCCACACTCATGTGGGCTGCAGTTGAGTTACTTGCGAACGATGACGGGGTCAGCAACGCATTTGACCCTAGGACAGTTCTGACTCTGGCTGTTACGTCATGCTGGATCAATGCGAGATTCAGATCTATCGCTGTGCTGTTCTCGATTTTCAGGCTGGATGCCGTGATTGTGTAAGGATTGGATTCTATGTATTCGGGAATGTCCAAGATTTGAGTCACTTTTCCAGGAAGAACATCGTCGCGGTTCAGGGAGTAGTAGAGTTGCTGAACCGTTGTTCCCAGATGGCTTGCCACATCCTGAAGCGTAGTCTCCATTCGTTTGACACCCCAGTAATCCATCATCCAAGTTGTTGCCACTGGTAGGAAAATGACCTGCAATAGGAGTATGGGCGCCATTATGGCATATTCTATGTTTGAATGCGGCATCTATTACATCTCCATTTTCTATGGATGGACCCCGAATCCAACTTCAATGCCTCCAGTGTAGAGCTCCAGTATGGTTTCTTCTTCGAACTGCATGGAAATCACGGTCTGGGGGTAGTTGAAGAAGGAGTTGTCGTGGTCAGTCAAGGGAAATCCCACTTCGACAGCGATGCCGGTTACGCTCTTTCTGATTGTGGAAAAGGAGCGTCCATTCAAAGTGATTGACTGGGAACGCCTAGGTGTCTCTCCTTGGAGTAAGATTGGGAGGTAGAGTCGAACATAGTCTGTTGTGCCTATGCTTGTACTCACCATTCTCATTGATGGCGCAACCACTATTCTCGAGAAGCTTCCGTCTGCCATTGGAAGCTTCTCAACCACAAAGACTCTTGAGACAGGTTCAGATGCGCCTTCCAACAGAAAATCCATATTTGTAGAAGGTGTGATCATTTCGAAGTAGCTTCCACCCATCGAATGGTGTTTCGTAGCCATCTCAAAGGATATTATGCCTGTTATGTTCGAGTAGAGTCGCTGGTTGGTCGATGTCGTAGTGTTGATGTAAACTGTGTAGTTGAGGGCAGGCCTGAACGCAACATCACCGTACCTGCTTGAGAAGCGAACGGTCTCTGCGCGACCGATTATCCATGCCACGTCGTCAATTTGGAGTCCGAGAGTCGCCATAGTCTGCTTCGCTGAGTTGAATTCACTCTCCGCTATCCGGTAGAGCAGAGTGTTGCTTGCGAATGTCAGAGCAACCGTGACCAACATCACAATGACAGCGGTGACTATGACTGAAGATATGGCTGGACTGATGGCGTTCCGACTGCACCTTAGCGAGGAGGCCTCAGCAGCCATGCCGCTGTTTAACCTCCTCCGAAGCTGATCAGGGTAGGCGCTACTTTCGCGGCGATTATCGCGATAAAGGCTAGAAGCGTTGAGTGTTTGAAGCCTGCCGCCACTGATTCTTCGCTGATCTTTCCTCCTACGAGTCCAATCAAATAGCTGTGGATTATGACTGAAGTGGAGAAGATGACCATTAAGGAATCGAGTTCAACCGGACCACCAGTTGCTGCCTCGCCTGCCATCCCAACTGTTTGAGATGTGAACGTGAGCATCATTATAGTTGTTGCCACGAGCATAAGGGCTGCGAAATAGGGCATCATTATGTAGGGTTTTACAGACATCTTCTTCTCTTTCTCTACTTGCTGAGTTGTTGTGCAGAATCTGGCAAGTGATTCAATCATTGAGATTGTGCCCCCGCCGACGTCAATTGTCTCCACTAAGAGAAACATGACGATCTGAGTTGACCAGCTCTTGGTGCGTCCAACGAAGTCCATGAAGACTTTTCTTAACGGGATTCCCCAGGAGAGTTCGGAGGTTATCTTCTTCAGATGCTTGCTGAAAGCTCCGTAGTCTCTTTTAGAGAGGGTTTCAATGCATTTCTCGGGTGCAAGACCAGTTTTCCGAGTCTCTGTAAGATCTTGGAGGAAGATGGTGACTCCTTTCTCTGTGCTGGCCTTTTCGCGGGATAGGCGCATTTGGATTATTGCGGGGGGTCCGGTTGAGATGATTAAGCAGATTGCCACAGCCGTCGGGGTGTCTATGATGGTTGCAATAGGTACAAGGAAGGCTAGAGGCATCAGGCCAATGAAGTTTGTGAGAACCATTAGAACAGCGGTGGCGACAGCTAGGCAGATCCCGAAGACTTTGTAGGGTCTCCAGTCGGTGACTGGGGACTTTGGCTGCATACCGTGTGCAAGATATATGAAAACGAAGGAAAGAAGCGGCGTGAAGACATAGGTATACAGGATTATCCCGGAGAAGCTGCCCATTCCGGTACTGTAGATGGACTCCACGCTGAAGAGGATGTAGAAGCAGAGAGACATGAGAACCATGATGATTATGAAGGATTCAAGAAGCATCCCAAGTCGTTCAGCAGCTGACCGAACTCTGGCAGCTCTTATCTTGAAGAGTTCCTCTGCTTTAGTCTCAAGAAAGCTGGTGATGTCCCCGCCGATTATGACAGTTGAAGCGTATCCTCCTACAAACTCCCGATAGATGTCCAACGGGTTTCCTTTTGCAGACTGATTCATTGCGCTTAAGGGATCGACTCCGAAGATCTCCACGTCTCTTATCAGGTTCTTTGCTTCTTTCTTCATCGCAGGGAGAAGATTCGCCTCCGCGAGTCGCTTGAAGCTTGTGTAGGGAGGAATTCCCCCTGAAGCCATTACCGCGACGTAGGTTGCTGCAAAGGGCATCTCTCTCTCGAGTTTTGTACTCCGTTCACTGGCCTTTGACATCGGTGTCATAATGAAGAAAAGCATGATGTACAGAGGGGCTGGCACTAGAAAGATGAACGGGAGTGTGCTGAGGAGAATTGTTAAGAGGATGCCTGCGATGCTTACTGGAATCGTGAGGAAAGCAGCGAGAATCATGAGGGAGACGTAGGCTTCTGGGTAGATTTTCATGTCAGCTCTTTTGAGAAGATCACTCATTCCGAAGAGATGTTTCAGAAGCTTCGGAGCGAATCTTCCGAAGAGACGGAATGAGAAGGCTTCAAGAGCGTGCAGCAGTGGCAATGGCTTTCGCCTCTCTTATTTGAATTCTCTGGAAGAACGAGTCGGGTCGAGCATAGTACTCTGCGATGATCGCAGCAACATCTCTGTAGCTGCGTATGTTCTCTTCTCTCATCCAGTGCAGGACATGCGCCCGTCTCTCAACCTCTTTCTCCAACTGTTTCTCTGTTTGGTCTGTGCGCTCAGATATATGGGGCAACATGACTCCTTTGTCAATTGTGCATGAGTGCTCATCTTGGCTGGGCTTCCATTTTGTGACGTTGCGGTAGTCTTCATAGTCAGCAACTTCATTTGATTCAAGAATCCTCCTGACAGCTTTGGTTTCTCCATCTATCTTAAGATGCACCCTCTGGACGGACAGGACGATGTTCATCAGCGGGATGTAGGCGGGTGCAATATCCATCGGCTTCTGAGTTAGCCTCTTCACCGCAGAATCAATGTCTTCCGCGTGCATTGTACTCAGACCACCGTGACCTGTCGCCATTGCCTGGAACAGGACGTAGGACTCGTTACCTCTGATCTCCCCCACTATAAGAACATCAGGTCTGTGTCTCATTGAGGTTTTTACTAGATCAAAGAGTGTAACTTCACCGGTTCTATTCTCGCCTAGACCATAACTCCTTCGAGCAATGAGAGAAACCCAGTTTTCGTGAGACAGATTAAGTTCAGCTGTCTCCTCAATTGTGATGATTTTGCTTCCAGGTTTAATAAGGCAAGCTAAGGCGTTTAGAGCAGTGGTCTTTCCAGCAGCTGTACCGCCTAGAACCATGATTGAAGCCCTATGCTCCAAACACAACCAGAAGTATGCAGCCATCTCTTCTGAAAGGGTGCCGAGGTCGATCAAGTCAATGATCGAATATGGGTCTTCTCTGAACTTACGTATTGTGAAGGCTGTGCCAAAGGGCGTGATCTCTCGCCTGTAGCAGACGGCGAGTCTGTGCTTGCCTGGAAGTGAAGCGTCCACGATTGGAAAAGCGCTGCTTACGTGCTTTCCCGCCATGTGAACTAGTTTCACAACCATGTTGTCAAGTTCGGTGTCTTCTTTGAATTTCAGATTTGATTCGATGCTTTCGAACTTCCGGTGCCATATGTAAACAGGCTTATTGACTCCGTCACATGAAATGTCTTCGATGTTGGGGTCTCGCATTAAGGCATCGATTTTTCCAAAGCCGACAAGATCCCTCTCAGCGTGATACAGTATCTTGTACCAGGAGACGTCGGGCAACCATCCAAGGCTGATCCGATATTTGTCGACAATGTCCTTCGCTACAGTCGCAAAGAATCTTCTGGTATCCTTTATCTCTTCTCTAGGAGACTCGATCTCAGCGAGGAGGATATTGAGAACTCGATCGTATATGCTTCGTTCTAAGGGATCAAGAGAGAGTTCGTCAAGAAAATACTTGTATTCTCCAGTCTTCGGGTTCTGGGCTACGACAACGTGGGCGAAGGGCTCGTAGAGGGGGTACTTCTTGATAATCTTGAGGCCCTTCGGGATCGGTGGGGGTGGAAGAGGCTGGGATTCTTCTTCTTCTTCTTGACCTCTGTGCAGGCTCAGTTTTACCCTAAAGTTTTTCAGTTTGGCGAATCTGCCTTTGATACCTGGCATGTTTTTTCCCTTGACTTCCCAAGTATTCTACGTGATTCTACGTATTAAATATTACGTCTTACTAAATCCTACTCCCTTCTTGGGAACGCAACTACGATTCCTCTTTTGTAGTCACCCGGATTATCCTTAATTTTACCAAGATTAGGACTACAGCAACAACGACGATCACGGCAACAATCGCCAGCAACGCGATCAATGGCAGTCCGACACCGGTTCCGGGATCGCTCACTCCCGTTACAGATATGGTTGTTTGACCTTCTCTAGTCACGTATCCACCTTTGGATACGGTTGCGTTTATTGACACCTCCAAGTCCGTGGCTGTTTGGGGAACAGTGTAGTTGAATGTGAAGTACCCAGTCTCATTTGTGTAACCGAGAGTCTGGTTGATGAAGCCTCCGCTGTCGGATTCTACTTCAATTCTTGCGCCTTCAACCCCGGTCAAATTGGAGGAGATGAAGATGGTTACAAAAGAAGATTCGTCGGAGTTGACCTGTGAAGGATCGGCGTATATCGCCATCTCAAGTGCCCGCAGGTAGATGGTTACTTCCAGCTGGGCCACTCCAAGCAGATACCCGGTCTTGTTACATCTCGCTGACAACATCACATTAAGAGGCGAAGCCTCCGATGGAGCTGTAAAGTCAAAAATTGCGATTCCATTCAAGTCGGTTGAGCCATTCGTTGACGAGAGGCTTCCGTAGTCAGCTGACAATTCAACGGTCACGCCCGGAACTGGATTGGTTCTGTGGGTTACGTGAACTGTCACGTTGGCACCAGGTTCGTTATAGATCACACTGGGGTCAGATGTGATTTCAATGCTGAGAACCTTAGGTTCAACTTGGATCACTTTCTTAAAGTCACCGTCGATGAATCCCACTTTCTCCGCTGCCACCGTAATGGTTGCGTTGAGTGGCGTCAGCGTCTGAGGAGCCATGAACGTGAATTCAGCCTCGCCGTTCTCATCGGTTAAGAGTGTTGTGGGGACGAAGCTTCCGCCGTTGTCTGATAAAATGGTGATGACTGCGTCCTCAACGGGTTCCTCGTGGTATGTTACGTATGCCTTGAAGTCAAGAGCTTCCTCAGAGTCAATCGCGTCTACGTCTGTCACGGCAGTTACTATCAGCGGAGGCTGCACGGTCAGATAATCAACGTCCGAGCCATCTGCGTAGCCTTGTTTCGTAGCTACCACCATAAGTCGGATTTCGGTTACCTGAGTAACGCTCGGTGACGTGAAGTCCGCCATTAAGTGCCCAGTAGCATTTGTGTATCCGGTCTCAGGTGAGAAACCGCCTTCTTCAAGCGCAAACAGCCATATGCTTGCGTTTTCCAAAGGGCTGCTTCCATCTGTCACAGCCACAGTCACTGGAACTATCTCGGTGTAGTCAACCTCGTATTCGGAGAGGACGAGGTTAACTTCTATGGCTGGAAGAACCTGTACATCAATGGTTTTGGCGGCGAGGTTTGTGCTGATCACGCCGAAATCGTCTTTGACGATAACCGAAGCTCCATAAGTTCCAGTGCCAGAGTATCCATGAAGAAAAACAGATAGTGTTGTCCACCCGCTGTTTTGGCCATCGCCGAAGTCGAAGTAGTATTGGTCAACCTGCCCATCGTCGCTAGAGGCTGTCGCGATGAACGTCACTGCTTGACCAGGGTTGACGCGAGTTCCGTCAGTTATTAAGCTGGCGATTGGCCTTTCGTTCATGGTGTTTATGGGAGATGTCAGGAAGAATATGAAATCCAGATCGCATCCTGCACCGCCTACTGGATCGCCCTTTCCTATAGGATTCAACGAAATGTGGTAGGGGCCACTTTCATCTCCCCAGTAGTTGAGCGTAGCGTCTACGGTAACTTCGTCGGAAACATCAGCCCCAACCCCGTTGCCGTAGATGTCGTTCCAGTGTAAGTCGTGGTCCAGACCTTTCTCGTAGAAGACACCGACAGTGTTGTAGCATATTGAGTTGTTGTGAATGTTGGTTCTAGCCTCACGGGATACCTGGAATCCTCTATGGTTCGCGGAGACGACGTTATCTAGAATTGAGACCTGACTATAGGAGCTGTTTGCTCCAAGATTTATCCCACTTTGAGTGTTTGAGGAGATTACGTTATCCAGAATCGCGACTCCTGAAACAGACTGACCAGTTAGCGTGATACCGTCAGAGTTCAGCTGTATGATATTGCTTTGAATTGTGGCAACGTTGTCGCCGCTGAGATAGATGCCTTCTTCCTCGTTGCCAACGATTTCACAGTCTTCAATGCCTATCACAGAGTTCAGGATGTAAACTCCGCTTAAACAGTCACTTATAACGCAATCTTTGACTTCTACTGAGGAATTTTCAACGATAAGCCCTCTAGTTGCGTATTCTACATGGCAGTATTGTAGAGTTGACGTCTCAACTTCATCGAACTCGATGGCACCCCAATCTCCTGTGGCAGGTTGTTCTCTATTTGATGTGAACAGTATTGGTGATTCAGGTTCGCCAACAGCGTAGAGTTCTCCTTCTACGTGCAAAGAGAAGTTTCCTCCGAACCTGACTTCGACTCCTGGTTCCACCGTCAGGGTCACGTTCTTTTCAACGATTACGTGATTTGACATGACTATAGGACTGTCTACTCTTGTCCAAACAACATCCTGAGTGATGAAGCCCTCCACGTAAGCTGCTTTCGCTAGTGGTGGATGGAAGGCATTCACGAAAGCTAGAAACCCGACAATAATCAATATTAGTGCAGAAAATGGTTTCGTGTTTCTCATGAAATCACACTTGCTATTCCATCTTGTTCTATCATGAACAGGTGGTAGCTTAAACGTTATGAATCAGCAATAAGAATCCGAAGTCGCCACTCTCCCATGGTCGGGTTTGGCTGAGAAGACGCATACGCCTTGGGTTTTATCCAAGGCTTCATCGAGCTGTAGGAAATCTACGGACTATCTTTAGGCTTTCATCTCACTTATCTTCTGTTTGAGAGCGGGCACTATCTTAAACAGGTCGTCCACTATACCATAGTCAGCGGCACTGAAGATAGGTGCGTTTGGATCCTTGTTTACTGCAATTATGAGGTCTGATTCCTTCATGCCGAGGATGTGTTGGAAGGCTCCACTTATTCCTAAGGCGATGTAGAGTTTTGGCTTCACTGTCTTTCCTGAGCTGCCGACTTGGCGATCGTTAGGAAGCCATCCTTTGTCCACGATCGGTCGAGAGCAAGCAAGGACTCCTCTGAGCACTTTGGCGAGTTCCTCGATCGCAGGTAATTCGCCTTCATCTTTGATTCCTCGCCCTACCCCTACAAGGATGTCTGAGGCTGTGATGTCTACTTCTCCTGGTGGGGGCAACCTGTATTCGATCCAGCGTTTCCTTTCACCCTCTTTAAGCAGGGGAGAGGGAATCTCTTTGATCTCACCTTTGACTTCAGTCTCCTCTTGGGGGAAGGCGGCCTGCCGTACTGTTGCGATGTAGCCTTCTGCTTCGTTGAAGGTGGCGTCAACATTGACTTTTCCGCCGAATACCTGACGGGTAATGGTAAGTTGGTCATTCTCCAGTTTGAGGCCGATGCAGTCGGTTGCCAACGGTAACTTCAGAGAGACTGAAAGTCTGGGGGCAAGCTCTACTCCGTAAGATGTGTGTCCGATTAGTGTGAGATATGGTTTGAATTGCTGAATTAGGTTTGAGAGCACCTGTTGATAGGCATCGGAATTGAAGTTCTCCAGCTGCGGGTTCTCAATCAGCAGGACTTCTTCGGCATGTTCGGTGAGCGTCTTAGCCTGTGCCTTAATGTTGTTTCCAAGAATTAGAGCTGTCAGTTTTCCATTAAGCTTCTCGGCAAGCTCTCTTCCTTTGGTTAGCATCTCAAAGGTTATGTCTCGAATCTGCCCACGTCTGTGCTCTGTTAAAACGAATACGTTGCTCATCAGATCAGCCCCTGAGCCTTCAGGATTTCAGCTATCTTTGCTGAAACTTCTTCTGGGCTTCCCTTAAGGAGCTCTGCCTGTTTCTCAACTGGAGGCAGATACATCTTCTCCACTTTTATCCAAGATCCGCTCTCTCCCACTTCTTCTTCGTCCAAGTTTATATCGGATAGAGCGAGTATCTTTATCTCCTTCTTCATTGCCTTTCGGATCCCCATGATGGAGACGTAGCGTGGTTCATTGATGCCTGTTTGAATTGTGAGAAGGGCTGGCAGCTTCACTTCAAGGACTTCTTCCAAGCCGCCTTCGAGTTCTCTGTTGACTTTGACTGAGCTCCCGTCTATTTGGATCTTCTTCACCATAGTGGCGTGAGGTACATCAAGCAGTTCTGCGAGAGCAGGACCTACAATTGAGTATCCGTCGTCGCCTGCCTGCGCTCCTGTGAAAACGATGTCGTATGGAAGATTCATAATGGCGCTGTGGAGGATCTTGGCAACTGCGTACCCGTCGGAGTTCTCAATCTTGGAGTCGGTGATTCTTATGCTGTGGTTTGCGCCTCGGGCTAGGCACTTTCGTAATGTGCTGTCCGCTGCGTCTGAGCCAACAGTTATTGCAGTAACGGTTCCTCCCAATCTCTCTTTTATCTGTACAGCTTCCTCAAGGGCGTAGTCGTCCCATTCATTAACATCGAAGACAAGACCGATCGACTCCATGGTTTTCCCATCAGCAGCAATCTTCAGCTCCGCTTCTGCTGTTTCAGGAACATGTTTCACGCAGACAATAATATCCAAGTTTTTCTTCTCCTACATACTAAACTCGCTGATCGACATTTGGAGAAGAAAAGGGATTTATATGGCGATTTTTAAATCTATCTCTTCACGCTTGGTGCATTACCTTGCAGAAGGGAGAAAAGCTGAACGACAGTCAAGAGATCAGAATCGGAGTTTTCATATGCCACTGCGGGACTAACATTGCCAACACTATCGATGTTAAGAAAGTTGCGGAGTATGCCTCCAAACTGCCCGAAGTAACTTTTGCCAGTGATGAGAGATACGTTTGTTCTGAACCAGGGCAAGCCCTGATCAGGGATAGCATAAAAAAACATAATCTCAACAAGGTTGTCATTGCTTCATGTTCACCCCGAATGCATGAGCCAACATTCAGAAAAACTCTCGAGGCTGCGGGACTGAACTCTTCTCTTCTTGAAATGGTAAACATAAGAGAGCAGTGTTCTTGGGTTCACATGCACGAACCGAAGAAAGCAACGGAGAAGGCGAAGGCACTAGTTGCCTCAGCCATTGCCAAAGCAGGACTGCTCGAACCTCTATATCCACTGAAGTTCAAGGTTACACCGTCAACTTTGGTCGTTGGGGCAGGAATTGCAGGCATTCAAGCTTCTCTTGACTTGGCAAACAAGGGATTCAAAGTCTACCTTGTCGAAAGAGCACCCTCTATCGGAGGCCACATGGCTCAACTTGACAAGACCTTCCCAACACTAGATTGCTCAGCATGCATTCTGACGCCTAAAATGGTTGACGTACCCAGACACCCCAACATAAATCTGCTGAGCTACTCTGAAGTAAAGTCAGTGGACGGATTCATTGGTAATTTTAAGGTTGTCATCACAAAGAAAGCAAGATACATCAACGAGGTAAAATGCACCAGCTGTGGCGTCTGTGCCGAGAAATGCCCCGTAAAGAACATCCCAAGCGAATTTAACTTGGGACTTGGGAAAAGAGCAGCGACATACGTACCTTTCCCACAAGCCGTCCCTCCCACCTACACCATAGACAAGGAAAACTGTCTGTGGTTCACTAAAGGTGTGTGCCGAGTATGCGAGAAAGTCTGTCCTGCAAACGCGGTTGACTTCAGCCAAGAAGAGCAGGAAATTCAAGTTGATGTTGGCACAATAATCATAGCAACCGGATATGATCTCTTCGATGTCAAACAGAAACCTGAATATGGCTACGAAATGTACAAAGACGTAATTTCGAGCTTGGAATTCGAAAGACTTCTCAGCGCAGCAGGACCCACTGGCGGAAAACTGGTTCGTCCGTCAAACGGGATAGAACCAAGAAAGATCGCTTTCATCCAATGCGTCGGATCAAGAGATGTGCAGACAAATCCATACTGTTCAAGGATCTGCTGCATGGCTTCGATTAAACATGCCCATCAAGTCAAGGAGAAGCATCCTGATGCGGAGGTAAGCGTTTTCTATATAGACCTCCGGGCTTTCGGGAAGGGTTATGAAGAGTTCTATGCCCGAGTTCAACAAGAAGGAGTGAATTTTGTCAGAGGAAAAGCCGCAGAGGTCTACAAGGAACCCAACAGCGACAATCTAACTCTGGTGTTTGAAGACACGTTGCTGGGAGAAGTCCAAGAGCAGGAGTTTGACATGGTTGTACTTGCCGCTGGACTCGTTCCAAGGACAACAGCTGAACCTATACAGAAAATGCTGAAACTATCGTTGAGTCCAGACAACTTCTTCCTAGAAGCCCATCCGAAATTGAGACCAGTGGAGACGCAGATTGCAGGGGTATATCTCTGTGGCTGTGCCCAGGGACCAAAGGATATACCAGATGTAGTTGCTCAAGCCAGCGCAGCTGCATCACAAGCATCAATTCCGCTGGCAAAGGGCGAAGTCGTCGCAGAACCAACCATAGCGTATGTCGATCAAGACCTTTGCTGCGGTTGCAAGGTTTGCGAAAGCGTGTGTGTCTATGACGCAATAGAAGTTGAAGCCACCGATGAGAATGGCAAAGCCAAGGTCAACGAGGCTCTATGCACCTGTTGCGGCTCATGCGTAGCAGCATGCCCTGCAAGAGCAATAACCCTAAGAGGATTCACAAGTGAACAGATATCAGCCCAATTCGAGGCTCTTCTCAAACCAGCACAACAGAGGGATTAGATGACTGAGTTCGAACCAACAATCATAGGTTTCACCTGTAACTGGTGCACTTATGCTGGCGCAGACCTAGCTGGAACCAGCAAGATTCAGTATCCAACCAACATACGGATAATCCGAGTAATGTGCACCGGAAGAATCGAGCCTGAATTCATATTAGACGCTCTGAGATTGGGAGCTGATGGCATACTGATAGGTGGCTGCCACCCCGGAGATTGCCACTACCAAGAGGGGAACTATAAAACAGAGCTTCGAGTCAGACTCGTAAAGAGCTTACTCACGTCTCTAGGCATTGAACCCGAAAGAGTCCGACTGGAATGGATCTCTGCCTCTGAAGGCCAAAAATTCGCAGAGACCGTTCAGTCATTCGTCGATGAAATCCGTGAACTCGGACCAAATCCCCTGAAGAAGAATAGTGAGTTAAAATGAACGCCCAAGAACTCATCCAGAAACACAAGTTGCTGGAATGCATTCACTGTGGAATTTGCACGGGTAGTTGTCCTGTCTCAAGAAATGCAGGCCTAAACATCAGAAAATATATGCGAGAAGTCGTAGCTCATGGGGACGTAACTGTGCATTCTCAGAACGAGTTGTGGAGTTGCACAACATGCGCAACCTGTGGAATTCGGTGCCCAAAGGAAATAATCCCATACGAGTTTCTGATTGATATACGAAGTCTTGCCGTTGAAAAAGGTCAAGTAGCAGCAACGATTCGTGATGCGCTGGAAAGCACGTTCAAGAATGGAAACCCCTGGGAACGGATAAGGAGCAAGAGATCTGAATGGACTCAAGGTTTAGAGATTAAACACATCTCACAAGGCGCAGAAATGCTGTATTTCGTCGGTTGCACTCCTGCATATGACCCACGAGCTCAAAAAATCGCAAGAAGCCTCGCGGAATGCCTTGGAAAAGCCAACGTTGACTTCGGAATTCTGGGCGTTGAAGAGAATTGCTGCGGAAGTGAGATCTACGGGATGGGTGAAAAAGGTCTGTTTGAATTTCTGGTTGAAGAGAACATGAAAATCTTCCGCAAACATCACATAGAGAGAATCGTGACGGGTTGCCCACATGCCTTTCACACCTTCAAGAACAGATACGATCAGACAGATTTTGAAGTTCAGCATCACACACAGTTACTGTCCAAGGTAATTGAAGAAGGGAAACTAACGTTCTCAAAAGAACTGAAAAAACAGGTTATTTATCATGACCCTTGTTTTCTAGGAAAACAAAATGGGGTATATGACGAACCCCGAAAGGCCATTGAAAGTATACCAGGCGTGAAACTCCTAGAATTTGATCGCACAAGAGAAAGGAGTCTGTGCTGCGAAGGCGGCGGAGGAAGAATGTGGATTGACATAACAGGTCCACGCTTAGCCGAGAACCGTGTAAGAAACGCAACAAAATACGGAGCAGAGATACTCGTAACCGCCTGTCCCTTCTGCCTCTCGACTTTCGAAGACGCAGTGAAGACCACGGGATTGGAAGGAAAGATTCAAATCATGGATTTAGCCGAATTGCTTTCACTCGCATTGTAGCTTAATGGTGATAATATGGAAAAGAAGAAGTTTGCTTTCTACTGGGCTGCCAGTTGCGGAGGCTGCGAGATAGCAGTTCTCGACATAAATGAAGAGATCCTGAATGTCATCGCCCACGCTGACATATTGTTCTGGCCTGTTGCAATGGACATAAAATATAAGGATGTTGAAGCGATGCCGGACAAACACATAGATGTCTGCTT
>JAGLZJ010000100.1 GCA_023131555.1 Candidatus Bathyarchaeota archaeon
GCGCACCCAGCACATAGATGGTCCACGGAGGTATCGTTGTTTCGTTAACCCACTGATATTGTTCACTCTCGTTCGCCAAGGGCTTGTAGGTCTTGACCAGCACCAACTCAGCTTTCTTGAACGTTTCCCGGTAGGATGCAGGAGTCCAGATGATGTCCACCACCGCTCTCTTGTCCTCCGTGTCTGTTTGAACGATCCTCACTTGGTCTCCGCTTTCTGCGTGCTTGTTCTCTGGATAATCCTTGGTGGAGAACGATGCCCATTCATGCGTATATATCTCCGGTGAAGAGACCAAGTTCACGATTCTTCCTTCTCTGTTCAACAGGTCTCTGAGTCCTCTGAAGATCCCCACTTTCTTCTCCATCGTAGGGATATTGTCAAACGTGAATGCAGATAGTATAAAGTCGTAGGCATTTTGCTGGAGGTGACTGAAATCCTCGTCCCCTCCGAGACGGTAGTCCCCTTCAGGGTCGATTTCTCTTGCTTTCTTCAGCATATTCTCTGATATGTCCACCCCAATAGTTGTGAAACCAAGTCTCTTGAGAAACCTCGTTGACCGCCCTGTGCCGCATCCGAAATCTAATGCCTCTCTCCCTTTAACGTGGTCAGATATTATTTTTGGCAGATCCCTGTAGGCAAGATAATAGGTGCCTGGAAACTCCAGCTTGGAATAGGCTTCTGCACGTTCAGAATCCTCGTAAACATTGGAAAACTCCACTTTCGTACCGCACTTTCTGAGAGACTACTCAGAGAAGATAAAGATTGTCTGTGAGGCGCAAACATAGGCACCAGTCTCTCGTGCCCTCGAATTCGCGCGCGCGCATGAGAAATCACCGATTTTGTCTCCTTCTTTTGGGAAACTCATGATTTTCTTGAATTTTGTTGAGAAAGGCAAGTTATCAACTCGTATGGATCTTATAGATGTGTAATAGACCTCGGACTTATCTCGGTTATGCGCCTGCAGAGGAATAGAACGTGCCTTTGACATCAGTATCGTAGATTCATAACGCTTTTGACTTGAACGCTGCTGACAATATCATAATACAGGATGGAAACCAGTTTGAGAAAGAGACTGCTTCCAATAGCCATATTGCCACTTCTGTATCTGATGATAATCACCTCTACGGTTCAAGCTGCTGAAATTACAGGGTGCGCATTTGATGAAAAGGTGTACACTCAGGGTGAAACAGGCGACGTCACAGTAACGGTATACAATGATCAGGATACCAAGATAAGGGTAACAGAACTGACAGCCGCCATCAATTACTACTACACCGATGAAAACGTGTATCTTCAAACATTCTACTCTGATGAAGCACTGCCCATCGAGATCCAACCAGGACAACTAGCTGAATTGACGATCTCTTTCAGCCTTCCAACTAACATTGCCCCCGGTTATATTGTAGCCTATGTCAAGGCTGTGACAGAGCAATGGCACAATGAATCGCAGAGCTGGTACAACTCTCAACACCCAACCTATTACCCAATACTGTACGTGGAATCACCCTTTAAAGAGCAATTTGAGGCAGAGCAGTGGACGAATGCTCAGCTGCAGCACCAACTGCAAGAACTTGAAGCCCTCAACGCGACAACCGCCAACATAATGTATTTCCTCGGCCTCACGACAGTGATCTTCGCAGTCGTTACCATGCTTCTCCTCTTACTCACCAAAAGAGTGAGAGCAATCACGCAGCCTGCTCCCTGAATTACATTCACCGTTTTCTTTTTTTCTACTTGAGTAGAGCATCAGCCAGGCAAATTACAATCGTCATTGCAGTACATGTGCTTGACATTTTTGTTGCTGTTCTCACCTCGGGTGCGCGCGCGGCTCCTACAGACGTGTGTAAACGCGCTCAGTCTTTCATTCTTCTTCGACAGTGATGGCTTCTGTAGGGCATGAAGTCACGCATGCCATACATAGAATGCATTCTTCGGGTCTGACCGGTACTGATTTCTTTGAATCTGAATAGTCAGCCACGTCTTGAATTTCGAAGACCTCAACAGGACATATACCAACGCAGACCTCGTCCCCGTTGCATTTTTCCCAATCAACTTTGACCTTAACCATTCTATTCCCCCTGAACTGATTCAGATTATCCAGCATTACACGCATTTATAGGTTTGATCAGCATGCTTGAATCGAATGTGCATGTGCAACAAGGGAGCACGACTGACTATTTCTCCTTCTCTTTTAATGGGGCACCGCAACACACTAGATCGCATGGAGCACAGCCACATGGACTATCGACGACAACAACGAGTCCACATTCCTTACATTCGTATTTTTCGCCCTTTTTCTTCGCCATGTTCTCTCACCTCCTAACCGTTTACAGCTTGAAACAGTTCTGACTTCGTTCAAATGAATAGTGTTGTCTCCGCATCAGCTGCAATCTCAAGAAATGTTGCTGCTCCACATATCTCCTCGACCTCTGGAATCAGATCTTCTCTCTTCACTCCGAACATTTCCATTGTTGGACTGCAAGCATACATTTTGAACAAGCTCGATTGCTTTAACCGCTTGACCATCTCGTATGGAGTTGGATAATTCATCCTCTTCAGGTTCTCCCTCATCTTCCCTTCAAGATGCTTGTACGTTGCTGGCAACCCTGCCTTCTCCATAGCTCCTTTCACCAGCATCTGCAGACCCCAAAACGTGAAGTACAGATGTGCTTCCATATCAATTGCGACGGCTGTTGAAGCCAGAATGAATGCGGAGTAAAGTTTGTCTATTGTTCCACCTTGAACAGCAATGACCAGCTTCCTATTCTTCTTCTTACTTTCTACTTTCATACTCATAGTCTACACCTCCTACGTATGTGTAAAGTACCACCCACTCGTGGGTGACTCTTCTTCTCGAAGATTCAACTTCTCAGTCTCCTCCTCTACTTCACGGCAGTTCTTCACTTTTATTTTTCTGTTCATCTTCGACAAGTGTCTCTCTGAAATGTAAGAATTAACTCTATCCCGAAAATGTTCGGTGCCCATGAACGCGTCAAACGTTAGATGAGCCATACTACGTAGCTATCCTGATATTGCGCGCGCAAAAGGAGCTCAGCCGGAGGTTGAGAGCCATCAGAGAACTGTGGCTGAGAATCATGCTTAAAATCGAAGAGGAGACTGGGCTGGATCCGAGACAGCTCCACGAATACTACGCTCACAAGATATCCCACCTCCCATGGTGCGAAGCCCCACCATCCCACATCGCCCAAAAAGCTAGCCAGACACGACATCCACTGCGTGTACGCATCCATAGAAGAATCTTCCATAAACCCTAAATAGGCTATTCCGCTAGAAAATTAGATGCGCTTGGAGGGAGAAGCAGAGAATCTAAGCAATCTGAAGCCCTCACGATTCCATACATGACCTAATTAAACCTAGGCTGAGTCTAGGAAGTGGTGACTGCTTAGCTCAAGATGAAGCACAAAAAGTGCATTTAGAGGAGAAGGATGAATTGAAGAAGATCAAAGGATTTCATATTACAGTGTTAACGCTTGTTCTCGCCCTGTCGCTAATCGCTCTGTCACCTTCAGCACTAGCTGCAAAGGGTCCAAGGAACCCCGATCTGCTGATCAAATACTATTCTGGAATCGAAGAAGCCTATATGGCTCTGAAACTATCAGAGATCGACATAGTCGG
>JAGLZJ010000101.1 GCA_023131555.1 Candidatus Bathyarchaeota archaeon
TCTCCGCCAACAGCAGATTCAGGAGTTGCAGCGTGAACGAGTCAGTGTAGTCCGCACTCACCCAACTCGTCCATCCTATGACCACTTTCGCTCCCCTGGAAACTAATGCCTCCGCCATCGTCGTCGTGTTAAGACTGTTACATCCCATTAGAATGATTACGCATTCAGAGTCGAATCTTCCACTGACACTATTGGTTACGAAGGTTGGACCTACTGAGAAGTACCATTTATCATCTGAGGCCATTTGGGCTTTGCTGATCTGTCTTGAACTGGCCAAATCAATATACAAGCCTTCCCTGTACGATTCTGAAGTGAATAAATCAACCCAATCTGTATCGTCGCGAACTGCCGAATGAGCTCTCAAAATAAGGATTTTCCGACCTTTTGAAGGCAGGGCCTTGTAGAAATTAACTGTTACTTCCTCTCCTTGGTAATATTCTACGGCAAAACCTGACGCGTTCAGTAATGATGTGCAGTTTTCGCTGAATGCTGGGTTAGCAAACTCGCTTTTTATCGTTAATTGATCCACAATCGCAGCAGTCCAGCTCTCAGCGCTCTGAAAGAACAGATAATACGATAGTACCGATGCAAGTATTATCGAAACGGCTGCGAAAACGATGTAGGTGCCTTTTGTCAAGGCGCGTAGCCGTTTCTGCACAATATGTGCGTGCACGTAGTTCAGTTTGAACACAAGTAATCTATGAATGATCGTATTCATTAACTTCTCGTTGGTTTGTCTTGGGTACTCCCTTTCAGCTTTCTAAGCTGATTCTGGTACATTCCCAACACTTCCGCGGTTGTAGTTGAGTCCTCCGCCGACCGTTCAGGCCTGTACTTTCCAGTAAATCTTGGGAACCTGATTGCCAATCCGCTGCCTTTTCGGATCGAATTCATCGCGGCAGCGTGAACCGGGCTCAGCGTGATCTCGGCTCCTAGGACCTCTATGACGATTGAAGGCTCGAACCAGACGTCCGCGTGAATCATGGATTCCACCCTCGGATGCCTGTGCGGAATCTTATGTTTGTCAACCATCTCCTTCATTTTCGCCAGGTCTTCATCCGTGAAGCCGGTTCCGCATTTTGTGACAGTTTCAAACGAATCCGTCTTCTGATTGTAAGCTGCGAGAAGGAACGCTCCATACACTCCTGCCCGCTTCCCCCTGCCGTGGAAGGCTCCGACAACAGCCAAGTCAACCGTATCAATCATCTCGCTTTGATAGTCCCGCTTGAATTTAATCCAGAGCCACCCTCTCGCACCCGCTTGATAGACTGAGTCATCGTTAACCGATTTGCACATTATTCCTTCGCAGCCATCTTCGACAGCTCGCTTAAAGAACCGCTTCAAGTCCTCGACGTTTTCCACAAGCAGGCTCTCAGCGGTCTTAATGCGTTCTCCTTCAAGTACAATTCCCTCTAGCAGGCTATGTCTCTTCGAGTATGGTTCCAGAGTATAGTCTTCTCCGTCAGCGTAGAGAACATCGAACACAAACAACGAAACAGGATGTTCTGCCATCGCTTCTTTTACGCCATATTTCCGTCTGCGGTGCATCAGTTCCTGGAAAGGCCTCAGTTCGCCTGTTTTGGAATTAACTGCCACGCATTCAGCTTCCACTATCGCTTTCTCTGCCCTGAGATGTTTTCGAAGAAGCTCAACTGCATCAGGGTACTGCTCTGTTATTCTCTCCAGTCGACGGGAGAATAAGGTGACTTGGTTTCCATTTTTATGTGCTTGGACGCGTTCTCCATCGTACTTGAACTCAGCCATACATCTACCGCCGAGTTTTTTCAGGATTTCTTCAGGAGTGCTCAGTCGTTCAGCCATCATTGGTCTGATAGGGTTTCCAAGCGACACTCGAAACTTCGAGACGCCCTCCAACCCTTCATCAACAAGGATTCCAGCGACTTTTCCGAGATCAGAGGAGATGTTATATGCTCTTTCCAAGGCGTTGCGTGCATCCTTTCCTCCGCCGTAGGCGATGGCCATCGAATCTAGCATTGTCATGTCTGCGATTCCGAGCCTTAGGTTTCCTGTGACGATTCTTATGAGGTATTTTCCCTCTTTCGGAGTGGCCCTTGCTAGCAATCCGGAAAGAAGTCCCATTTTCCTTTCCATTGAACCAGTACCTGAAGTATGCGCCATCTTGTCGAGTGTATCATATACATCTAGAACTGTAAGAGGCAGCGTCTTGAACAGCGTTGATTGCGTCTTCTTCGCCAGCAGTAATTCAGCTGTTTCTCCGATGTCACCGGTCTTAGTTAGGCTCATCTGAATCTCGGTATTGTCCTTCCCAGTTGTCCTGGCAACTAATTGAATCGCTAGTTTCTCAGCAATTCCCATCTCTACGCTGCTGAAGGTGGGCCCGAGTCGTCCCTGAGTCAAGTAAACAATCTTGTCTATGATCTTTTTTGAAGCATGCTTGAGAAGATCCGCTAGAAGATCAGTCATCTCAAGCCTTTTTGTCGTCGCTTCAATACTCTCATAGACCTCCGCGACTCGCGAGAACTGCAAAGAAACTTCCTCTTTCAAGTTGATTGGAGTATCCTAAACCAGCATTTAACGCTTCTCGCTCCATCTTATGGGCACTCAACACTTCGTTTGCACATGCTAGGAACAAAATTCTTAAATCAGGTACCGCGTTGATCTGAAGTGCCTTACTAATCACATGTCTTGAGATGAGAATATGTCAAAGGTCTCTGTTGAAATTCAAGAGCTCAGAAAAAACGCAAATGGCGACACCGTTAAGAACCTCGCTGATTTTCTAGAAGCAAAACTTAGCGGTGTCGATCTTGACATGACTGGCAACGAAATAGTGCTTGATTATGGCGAAGAAGAGACTGCACCCTCACGTTCTCATCTTCGAATTCTTCTCCGCAAGTTCCTTCACCGGTCAGACTTGAAGGATTTTCGCGTAATCAGCGGACGAGAAAACGCCTTCATCATAAAAGAACGGAAAGGACTCCCAGAGTAGAATTAACCGATTTCTTGTTCTTTCTCGATAGCAACGAAGAAGACACCTGCAAGCGTCAACGCTGCTCCTAAAACAATTCCAAGCGTCGGGATCTCGGCAAACATCGCCATGCCAAGAAGTGTTGCTCCCAACGGTTCAAGAAGCGCCATAGCAGCTGCTTCAAAGGATTTCAGGTGGGACAGGGAAGAGAAAAATAGCGTGTGGGCAACAGCTGTAGGTAGAACTCCGAGCCCCAGTAATGGCAGAACCGTATCCCAGTTTTGTCCAGCGGTGAAGTCTGCTCCTAAAGAGAATCCTGCAAATGCAGTTGCGATGGTTGCTGCTAGGTAGATGAACAGCATAGTTGGCAGGATAGGTAGCTTGTTGCGCTTCTCCCTACCATAGTTGAGATAGAAGCCTTCAGCCAAGGCAGCAAGAGTAGCTTTTAGGTCTCCTGTGAGACTAGTGGATCCTCCAGTGTAGACACCTCCATAGGCGATTGCGCAAGCTCCTATCAGGGATAGTATTACGCCAACTAAGGCGATTCTGTGCGGTCTCACACGATAAAGTAAAACTGAGATGATCAACGAGAAAATCGGCACTGTGTTCACTAGAACGGTTGCATTTAGAATCGTAGTCTCTCGAACCGCGGAGACGAACAGGA
>JAGLZJ010000102.1 GCA_023131555.1 Candidatus Bathyarchaeota archaeon
ATAGTGCATCGAAATTCCAGAAGGCTGTTTCAACCAAGGGTCCTCGTATCTCTGTGAATCCCATTCTAAGGAAGATCTGTCTGGTGCGGTTGACCATCTGCTGTAGCGGATGAGCTTTGCCTGGATAGGTCTGTGAGCCTTCCGCAACAACATTGAACCTTCTGAGTTTTGTTGTCCGCCATTTTCCAGAGATGATCATTTCGGGAGTAAGCTGGCTTGCTTCTTGAGGAACTCCTTCGGTTAGTTGCGTTGCGAGATTCCTGCCTTCTTTGGTCAGTTCCAAGGTTCGGATTGTCTTTTCTTCTATCTCTGCAAGTTTCCGTCTCTTCAGATTCACTGCTACACGGGACATCTTTCTTCCCAATTTTTCTAAGGTACTTCCCCCTTTCCTGTGCAGTAGCTTCAGCAGTTTCTCGTCATCTCCTTCCCTAGGTCTTGTTGGAGTGACGATGGTTCCGTCGTCTGTTTCAATCTTGACCCAGCTTTTTCGGTGGAGCCAACCAACTGCGATGGGAATCTGGTGAGATTTTAGTTTGGTGTTTTTTGCAGTTTCTTCGGGTTTTCCACTATTCCCTGATTTAATTATGTATTCGATTAAGCGGCGTTCTGGCAGACCTTGCGTTGCGTAGTCCTCGCCTTCTTCATTCAGCGTTATAATTTTCTGCGTCTGTTCGTGTATCTGTATCAGTTTCAGTTCGGAGAGGTTCATAGCGGCTCTCATGATTGCTGAGTGGGCAAGCCCACTGATTTCCATGATGTGATCTACGGTAGCTTTTCCGTTGATGTCGCTGAGCGTCTGCAACGTCTTCTGCTCATTCTTCCGAAGTTTAATCATGATTCATTGCTCATAGCTTTTTCAACATGCTTGTAGAAGGTTTGTGCAGAATGAGGAGGTGATCTGTCGAGAGAATTTTGTTCTGCGGGGGAATGCGTGAGCATTTGACAATGGATTACGGAAATTGGCAGGGCATTCCAGCGCACCGCTGTTAGCAATTAGGCTCATTTTATTTATCTCTTATGCCGTAACCGTCGTTCCCACTTGCTCTCCTGCTATTGCCATCAGGATGTTCTGTGGGTCCTTTCCGTCAACAACGACCGTTTTGACTTTTGCTTCGCTGAGGATTTCAATGGCTACTGGATCAAGGATCTGACGTATTCCCGCTTTGTGTTGGTTCTCTTCAAGTATATCTGCCAGTTCCCTGTAGTTGACTTCCTCCAGTTTTACCGCGTCAGGGTATCGTGCTGGGTCTTTGTTGTAGATTCCTAGTTGGTCTGTAGCCTTCACCAGTAGTTTGCTGGAGGCTTCTTTGGTGAGGCGTGCAGCAACTGTGTCAGTCGTCATACCTGGCTCTATACCTCCCATGACCACGACCTGATTCGATCTTGAGATCATGAGCGCCTCTTTGATGGAAGTGGGCACTATGCCGACTCCATCCTTACCCAGTTTCAGAGTCAGTAGGAGTGCGTGAAGCCTTGATACGTGTATAGCGAGCCAATCCTGCGACTCCTCATCTAAACCTAGCCTCTTCCCCACGTTGATGAACTGTCTAGCAAGTTTTCCGCCACCTACAACCGCAATGATTCTACGTTTCTTGAGTTTGAGCTTTATGAGAAGATCCGCATATTCACTTATCAGTTCGGGATCTTCAGGAGAAGCCACTACGGATCCTCCTATTCGTATGACTGTGACCATGCCGCTTCAGAGCTATGTAGGCTCTCTCTGTTATAATAAAGCTAATTGAAACTCGCCAAAACTTAGGATTAAAGGCTAGAGAATAATGCTGCATCTGTGGACTATGGCAAACTAAGTTATATGCGTCAATCCGCGGAAGAGCCCTCTCTCAATGATTCGAAAGCTCTCCGCTTAGAGCAAACTAGGTTCCTCACCTCTTCTTGCCAATTCTAGCCAGATCAAAGGAATCCGGTGGAAGTCTCTTCGGGAAGACTTGGATCCAATGTGGAAGAAATTATAAGCGAGTGAATCCCCTTTTGGTCTTTGGCGGAAACTGATATTGGGGAAACTTGACAAACCTGTGTTGGAATTGCTGAAAGACTCTCCAGAACCTTTGTCGCTATCGGAGATCGCGTTGAACCTTGAGGAACCAAAAAAAGCAGTCTACAGAACTCTGAAACGACTCTTCGAGAAGGGGAAGATCAATACCAAAGGTAGCAAGTACAGTCTATTGAAGTAAAGGACACCTAGCACTAAGCTCATTCTCTAAGACACGCCAGAAGCCTGAATCGACGAGTGTCTGATTGTCTCAGAACTAGCTCAAAACCCTTCTGAACACCTAATAGCTATCGTTATCTATCTCCTTCCCTATTGTGCATAGAGCAAACTATCTGGAGGACTTACCGATGGATCCGTTGCCGAAGAAGATTGACTTCATAGCCATTGAAAAAATGTGGCAGCGCAAATGGGAAGAATGGGGGATATACCGCTTTGACACAGACAACCATAGAAAACCAGTCTACTGTATCGATACTCCCCCTCCTTATCCCAGTGGCGACTTCCACATGGGTAACGTCTTAAACTGGGCATACTTTGACATTGTAGCTCGTTTCAAGCGGATGCAGGGCTTCAACGTATTTTTCCCTCAAGGCTGGGACTGCCATGGTCTGCAGATTGAAAGAAGGACAGAGAATGAATACGATGTGAAAAAATCAGAGATCCCCACAGACCAATTCATAGCACTCTGCCAGAAGTTTGTTGATAAGTACATCAACATCATGAAGACTGCCATTAAGCGGCTTGGATGCAGCATTGATTGGACAACAGAATACAAGACCATGAACCCAGACTATTGGCGTCGTACACAGCTGAGTTTCATACTTCTCCACGAGAAAGGATACATCTATCAAGGCACCCATCCCGTGAATTGGTGTCCTGACTGCCAGACTGCTATCGCAGATGCTGAAGTGAACTATGAAACAAAGCAAGGCTCTCTCTACAACATCAAGTTTCCTTTGAAGGAAGGAGACTTCCTAGTCATAGCTACCACTCGCCCTGAACTCATACCGGCCTGCGTCACAGTCGCCATCAATCCCGAAGATAAGCGATACAAGAGGTACTTAGGTAAGGAGATCATAGTCCCAACCACAACAAGAACGGTCGGCATTATTGCTGACAACATGGTGGATCCAGAGTTTGGCACAGGGGTCGTCATGATCTGCACTTACGGGGACAAGGCAGACGTAAAAACAGTGGCGAAGCACAAACTTCCCTCTATTGAGGTTCTGACAAAAGACGGGAGAATGAATCAGAACTCAGGAAAGTATCAGGATCTGACAGTGGAAGAAGCAAGAAACTCCATAGTTGCCGATCTTGAGGAGAGTGTGCTCAAGGTTGAAGCAATACAACAAGAGGTCGGCCTCTGCGACCGCTGCGATACACCCATAGAGATTCTTGAAACCCAGCAGTTCTTCATGAAAACCCGCAGCCTTACAGATCTCGTAGAAGAGACGGCAAATTCCTTAACTTGGTACCCAAGATATATGAAAACCCGCCTCATTGACTGGGCTAAATCTTTGGATTGGGACTGGGTCATAAG
>JAGLZJ010000103.1 GCA_023131555.1 Candidatus Bathyarchaeota archaeon
GAAGAAAGGATCACTCTAGAAGAACGGGAGCAACTTGCGGAAGGATATAAGGAAAGGATGAGAAAAGTGAAGGATGCATTAACCGAAAATGAATCGGTCGTCGCCCTCCATGAACTAGAGTCCATGCAGGAAGACTTGGCGAAACTATTCGACGACAGATTCGGTGAGCTTAACTCAAAAATCGAGACATTGCGTACAGAAATCGGGCTCCAAACAGAAGAGATTCCCTTAACCACCTTACCGCAGATCCAAGAGGACACGCAGAGCACTCCATCTAAAGAAAAACCACAGAAAAAGAAAGCAAGAAAGCAACCTCAGAAACCCCGCAAGACGGCAGCAGAAGAGAGGATTGAGAAAATCCGGGCTGAAGTTGAGAGAGTTCTAGACCGACTTGAGCAGATGGAGATCGAAACCTGACTTGAGCTGGCGAGAACAGGCGAAGAAGAAAGCAGCTTCAGATGCTTCCGACCTAGTGAAAGACGGGCATATTGTTGGACTCGGCAGTGGATCCACAGCGGCATTTTCCATCGAAGAAGTCGGAGAGCGAATCCGAAAAGAGGGACTTAGGATCTTAGGTGTGCCAACCTCTTACCAAGCATTTCTACTTGCTACAGCTAAAGCGATACCGATAACGACTCTAAGTGAACATCCTCACCTAGACTTAATAATAGACGGAGCAGACCAAGTTGACGGCGCCCTCAATATGATCAAAGGAATGGGTGGAGCCTTAACCAGAGAGAAGATCGTGGCTTCTGCCTCAAAGAAGAGAGTCTATGTGGTCGATGAAACGAAACTGACTGAGAGACTGGGGGTCAACCAGACTGTTCCAGTAGAGGTTCTGCCCTTTGCCTTGTCCACAGTCAAGGCTAGGATAATCAAGATGGGGGGCGCGCCTGTACTTCGAAAGGCGACGAAGAAAGCGGGTCCGGTTGTAACAGACAACGGAAACTTCATCCTTGACATCGACTTCGGTCCAATTGAGAACCCGCTGGAACTGAACCGAGACCTTAACTCCATTCCAGGATTGATTGAGACAGGGTTGTTCGCTCAAATGGCGGACTTCGTATACGTGGGGAAAAAAGACCTCACTGTTCGCCGACTCGAAGCCCCAAGGTTAACAAGAACACATAAATTCGCGCACGCATAATCTTTCAATTACTTGGGGGAAAGCTTCTGCCTCAGACAGTCTTCTGCCAGAAATGCCACAGCATATTGTATGAAGGACCAAACCTGACGCCTCCAGACGAGATCATTCAGAAACACGACGGGAAATGCCCGAAGTGTGGCAAAAAAATTTCCTCGGTACCAATCGACGTTGAAGTTAAATTCTATAAGTGAAAGGGTCGGGAGGTAGCCACGTGAGTCACGAGAAAGCGAAGACTCACCTTCAGGGATTTCATGCTGAACATGGCAAGCTAGTGGCTTTCGCTGACTTTCAGATGCCGATCTGGTACAATGGAATAATATCAGAGCATCTAGCAGTCAGGAACAGTGTAGGAATCTTTGACGTAACCCACATGGGCAGAGTGTTAGTCTCAGGGAAAGATTCGGAACGATTTCTCAACTACGTAATTACCAACGACGTCTCAACTCTTCAACCACTGAGTGCCCAGTATTCCGTGATGTGCAATGAAAACGGAGGGATAATCGACGACTTCGTGCTCTCAAAACTGGAAGAGAACAGGTTTTTAATGGTGTACAATTCCGCCAACAGAACGAAAAACTTCAGTTGGCTGACCAAGCACGCAGCTCGATTCCAGGTGGAAATCGAAGATGTCTCGGAAAACATGGCGATGTTTGCTGTTCAGGGACCCAAAGCGGAACAGACGTTGAATGAAGTCTCCTCAAGAGACCTGACTGAGATCAAGAGATTCAAATGCGGTTGGACGGAGATTGCAGGGCTGGATGTTTTTCTGACAAGAACAGGCTACACAGGGGAAGACGGTTTTGAGGTTTTCGTTCCAAACACCACTGTATCAAAGCCAAAAAGCGCGGTGAAAGTCTGGAACACTATACTTGGCGCTGGAGAAAAGTTCGACATTGAGCCGTGCGGTTTGGGCGCTAGAGACACACTCAGGCTTGAAGCAGGCATGTGTCTCTATGGTAACGACATCGACGAGAAAACAACACCTTTAGAGGCGAGAATTATCTTTGTAGTGAAACTTCACAAAGCCGATTTCCTCGGTAGAGAAGCCTTGGTCAAGCAGAAGGCGGAAGGAGTGAAACGGAAACGCGTAGGCTTGAAAATGCTGGAACCAGGAATACCGCGAGCTGGAAGCGAAGTGTTACTGGGAGGAAGAAGAATAGGAAATGTAACCAGCGGAACCTTCTCACCGCTCCTCAAGATCGGCGTCGCTATGGCTTACGTAGAGCCTGACCATGCAAAGCCAGAAGAGACGGTTGACGTGAAAATAAGAAACAAGAGTGTGAAAGCTAAGACCGTGAGATTTCCGCTCTATGACACCGAGAGATATGGCTACTCAAGGAAAAAATGAAAATCCCACCTACACGTTTTCCCGAATTTTTTAGCGTAGAAGAGGAGCACCGCAACGGAAATAAGTATATTCAACAACCTTCTCTGGACAATAGGAGAAGCGGCACATGAAACTCAGCGGATTCATCTCTCGGGAGAAACTAGTGAGTGGCTTTCAGGCCATCACCAACATTAGATTCTCGGTCTCGCGTTCCACCCTCCTCACATTCTCTGCCTTGATTCTGATTCTCTTCCTAGCTTTTTCCATTAGGCTGTTTCCAATCCGTTGGGGTCTTGAACTCTCCGAGTTCGACCCATACTTCCAGTTTCGCTTCTCAGAACACATAGTGAACACCGGGTTTGCTGATTGGGGTACCTGGTACGACTCTCAACGCTGGTACCCCCTCGGGTACACAATCAACATCGCAGAGAAAGCATTTCCAGGCCTTCCTCTAACCGCAGCCGCCTCATATACCATACTCTCAGTACTGGGAGTCCCAATTTCACTATATGACTTCTGCATACTCTTCCCAGCTATCTTTGGAACCCTAGCAATCCTGATGGCGTTCTTCTTAGGAAAAGACATGGGTGGAAAAATTGTAGGCCTCTTTTCCGCTTTCTTCCTAGCATTGAATCCATCCCACATAACGAGAACAGCTGCAGGGTTCTTTGATGACGAAACAGTAGGAATAGGGGGAATTCTTCTCTTCGCCTTTCTCTTCCTCAGAGCGATGGATAAAGAACGTTCTCAGAAGGACTCAATAATCTACGCTGTTACTGCAGGACTGGCATTGGGCTATGTTGCAGCTACATGGGGAGCTGCATTATACCCAATTGCAATGGCAACCCTCTTCGTGTTTGCGTTGATCCTGCTGAAGCGTTACTCTCGTCGCCTGTTTCTTTCCTACAGTCTAACCTTCGGTCTCGGTCTGTTTCTCGCCATAAATGTTCCGAAAAGAGGCATCGAATTCCTCTCAACATGGGCAATCCTTCCAGTACTAGGAGTCTTCGCACTATTGTGTCTCCACGAAGTGCTGAACGCTCT
>JAGLZJ010000104.1 GCA_023131555.1 Candidatus Bathyarchaeota archaeon
TTCCAACACGTCAATTACTTCCTCCGGGCTTTCTCCTTCGACGATTACTTCCCCGAAAGGAGCCTTAATCTGAATCCTTATGGTTCCCGTCAACTTCTCAAGCCTCCCCCTCAGCTATTATGTAGACGTAGCCAGCATCAGTTTTCCATCGTCTCACTTTTCCCCGCTTCACTAGCCAAGAAAGGACGCCCGAAAGAGTTGAAGACGGGTAGTGAATCGCGTTGGCTTTCAGAGACTCAACAATCTCACCCATCATTCTGGGTCGCCACATTCCCCATTCGGTCTTTAGGAGTTTCAACACAGCTTGACTGCAGTTCTTCGCTTTTCTTATCGAGGGGTACCGCTTACCAGAGGCTGTTGAAGAAGGTTCCAATCTAACTGTTAATGGCTTGCTCTTTTTTGGTTCTGACTCGCTGTCGACCTCCTTAACATCAGGAGGCATCTGACGTAATGCTTTGAAAACGTTCTCTATGAGTTTTGGCAGGTCGTCAATAATCTTCATAACTTCTTTTGGTGTGCCTGAGATCTCAATCTCATTCTGATCAATCTTGACCTTAAAGGAGAGAGGCAAACTAGGAAACCTTCCTTTCAGTAGAGTGATTTCTGGTGCAGAGTATAAAATGTTTTATGCCTTGCTGTGAAAACCCCTAGGGTATGTTTTTCTCAGAGTGTCAGATTGTAATGTCCGTCTGTTAGTCGTTCTGCTTTGCTCTGTGAAATCAAGACGGTGTCTTCTGCTCTAAAGCCTCCGAAGCCTACAATGTATATGCCAGGCTCATCGGTCACAACATTCCTCGTTTTAAGTGTATCTTTGCTTCTGGAGTTTAGGAGGGGTTGCTCATGGACCTCTAGTCCAATTCCGTGGCCTAGACCGTGGACGAAACTCTCTCCATATCCTGCTTTCTTTATGGTCTCCCTGGCACGAGCATCAATGTCCTTTGCGTTCACTCCGTTCTTCATATCCATGAAGGCGTCTTGCTGCGCTTCTTTCACTATGCCATAGATTCGCTCCTGCTTCTCAGAAGGTTTACCGATTACGAATGTTCGAGTCATGTCGCTGCGGTAATGTTGGTATGTTGCCCCTATGTCAACGACCACGACGTCTCCGGTCTTCATCCTTCGATCACCACACCCTCCGTGAGGGTAGGCGGAGTGTGGACCTGAAGCCACTATCGTCTCGAAGGCAACACCTTGAGACCCATGCACACGCATTCCGTACTCGATTTCTGCAGCCACCTCAAACTCGCGCAGTCCAGCTATCATCTTCTCCTGGGCAACTTCCATTCCTTTTACAGTGAGTTCAGCGGCTACCCTCATTTTCTTCAATTCATCATCGTCTTTTATTCTGCGAAGATTCCACACGTATTCACTCTTGGGTTCGAGACTTAGTGAAGCGTTGAAGACCTTCTGTAGTTTGCGGTTTTCCTCGAAGTTCATTGTATCAAAAGCTAGGTTTTTCAGCTTCTGTTCTTTGAATTGTTTCTGGAGCTTTGCAGTGAAGTCCTTCCAGTGCTTCGCTCGCTTAACGGTGCAATTCTTTGCGTCAGCCTTTATCTGTTCATAGTTTACGCCGTAGACATAGAGGGTGGCCATTCCGTCGTTGGTCACTGTCAACATGGCGCCACCTGAGACACCTGCAAAATAGAGCATGTTGACAGGGCTTCTGACTAGGTAGCCATCGAATTCGTCCTTGAATGAACTCCTCAAAGCTTTAATGCGGTTATTCAATTTACCATCTCATCGATGTAGGTCAACGGTATTGCATAAGTATGCTTTCGTCAGGGTTGTGGCTGTCAGGCTATCCGCCGCTCATGAGCGACATGAGGATAATGTGATCTCTGTTTCGTAGTTCTGTTTTCATGCCTTTAAGCTGGCCTATCAGAATTCCATTTACGGTGACTACGAATCCGCTCTTTACGTCTTTTTCCCCAGGTTCGAAGACTTGCTGTTTGAAGGATGCCCCGTAGTTGTTTGAGAGCTTGCTGAGTAGTTCTTGAAGGTGGGTTCCTTTAGGGAGACTGAATTCTTCAGAGCGCTTATTGAGAAGGTTTTTGATGAAGCCTAAGTATTCAACTTTAACCTTCACGCGGATGTGCCTCATGAGAATACGTTGAAGAGACGTATTTTAACGCTTCTAGGATGCGTTTTCTGCGTGGTGAAGGGCTTTTTCTACTTCTTCTCTTATTATGAATCCGCCCATGTGGAGAATCGGTTCGTCTATTTCTGGATCGACAGCCATCGTTGCCGTACACGGGTAGCTGTGGTGGGCTTTGGCGATGGCGTCGTAGAGAACCGTTTGTTCTGTGTTTACATTCAGCAGTTTTCGGGCAATGTACCATGTAGATCCGCATGGCGCACTCTGCTTAACCGTTGTTGATTGGATGATTCTCTGGTTTTTCCTCTGATCAGTTGTAATCTCTAGACGGGGTCTGCCGATCTTTAGTTCTTTGACGAATCGGGAGATTGTAGGTTTGTTTCGGGAAGGTTCAAGTGAGCAGAAGGGTTTTGGGAAGGAGGATTCGAGTCCTAGTTCTTGGCATATTTCTGCGGTCTGCCTCTTTAGTCCAACGGGTACTTCAGTGAAGTCTTCGATGGGGATTATTAGACCCTGCATTTCAGCCTTCTTGATTACGTGAGGGAGCTCGAGGAGTAGGTCTTTGTGTATTCCTGAAGCGATGCACAGGTCAGCTTTAGGAAGTTTCTTGGGGAGGTACTTCTCAGGATCGTCTATAAACGCGGGTAGTTGGCTGCTTTCGGGTAACTGAATTGCGACTCTGATGTTGCGGACGTGGCTGTACACGTCGTATTTACAGTGGTCACAGTAGAGTCCGCAGGTTTTGCAGAAGCTAGGGTCGTTTATCAGGTTTCTAATGACCTTTTCAGCAAATTCTCCACTGTAAACGAAGGCCAATGTGAGGGGTTTTTGATGGGAATTCTCCTTCAAGCCTCTAACCATTCGCGATTATTCAGGTTGTCCAGTCTAGAAGTCTCTTCTCGCCTTTAATGGCTTTTAGCTCAGTTAGGTCTTGAGTGACCTCCAGGGTTCCTAAGTACGCCCCACTTCCAGCTCGAATTGCATAGAATCTAATGTGGATTAGACGGTCGTTGAGATTTATCCAGAATTCAGCTTTGTCCTTCTTACCTGTTTTAAAGGCTTCTAGAATGCTGTTGACTACATGAAAGCTTTTCTGCGGATGGCATAGTTTCACTTCTCTTCCGAGAACGCTTTTTGTTCGGATGAAGATTCGTTCTTCAGGCTTGCTGAAGAATTTTACTCGGTTATCCTTGTCAACAAATGATATGTCTATAGGGAGGGAGTTGAGAATTGAGCTGATTTCTTCTGCTGAAAGAGAGCCAGTTTCGAACTGCAGGATTCCTTTTGGGTGAATTGCGGGTTTAATTTTCTCTTCGTCAGTGTGGTCCGTTTGCATTGGAGGAGTGAATGTGCAGTATCCTATTTCTTCAAAGTCCTTCTTGGCTTGTCTCCACTCGCTTTCCGTAATTACTTTCGCTGC
>JAGLZJ010000105.1 GCA_023131555.1 Candidatus Bathyarchaeota archaeon
TTGACAGGTCACAATGCATTCTGTTTCTTAAGCAAAGAAGACCTTGGCGACTTCATAGAGTTTCAGATCAAGCTTCTTCTGCTTTCCAACAACTCTTTTCAAAGGGATGGATACAATATCGTTTCCTCGAAGAGCCACCATCCTGCCAAATTTGCCTTCGTGAACGAGATTGATTGCACCTATCCCATATCTGGTAGCCAGAACGCGATCAGAGGCAACTGGTGAACCGCCTCGTTGAAGATGACCGAGCACAACAACTCTTGTTTCAATGCTCATTTTTTTCTCTATCTCTCTTCCAAGATAGTATCCAACTCCGCCAAGCCTCAGGTTACCGAATTCATCGACTCCTTTGCTGTAAACGATTTCTTGACCTCCTTCTGGTTTGGCGCCTTCAGCTACGACAACCAAACTGAAGTATCTACCACGCTTCTGCCTTCTTCTAATTATCTCGCAGATTTCTTCGATTGTGAACGGTTTCTCAGGAATAAGGATAGCATCTGCTCCACCGGCAAGACCTGCTTCAAAGGCGATCCAACCGGATCTTCGACCCATCACTTCAAGGATCATGACTCGATGATGGGCTTCCGCCGTAGTATGAAGCTGGTCCAAGGCTTTGCAGGCAATCGAAACTGCTGTGTGAAAACCGAAAGTGTAGTCTGTGCCTACAAGATCATTGTCTATTGTCTTTGGGACTCCTACGCAGTTGAGTCCTTTTTCGAAAAGCCTTTGGGCGACACCCAATGTGTCATCACCACCGATAACGACTACTGCTCCAATGCCTTGTTCCTTCATGTTCTTGAGGACGTCTTTCGGTCCATCTTCTCGACCGAAAGGGTTTGTTCGGGAGGTTCCAAGAATGGATCCTCCACGTGGAAGTATCCCTGCAGTTTTGTTGAGGTCTAACGGAATGAAGCTTCCTTCAAGGAGCCCTCGCCAACCATCCCTGATTCCAATTACTTCGTAGTCGTATTCTAGAATAGCCTTCCTAACAACAGCACGGACTACAGCATTTATCCCAGGAGCATCTCCGCCCCCACTTAAAATCCCGATTTTCAAAATTTCACCTCTTCCCCCGTAATCAGCAACACATCATCTGTTTGAGTCATCTGTATTAAATTCCTTCGATGCACCCAAGCTGATTTCAGCTCGCATAAGTATGGGCATTCGATTTCCAAATAAGCTCACTTTACGTGAAACAGATAAGTCTCAACCATTTCCTATCTAAGCGGAGACGCCCCGATTGAACAAATCATATCCTCAGAATGCACGCTCGGGTACAGATGACTATGAAGATCCTGGCAATTGACATTGGTGCGGGTACAAAGGATATTCTCCTTTTTGACGATTCAAAGGAGGCGATCGAGAACTGCGTGAAACTAGTGCTACCCGCTCCCTCTCAAGTCTATGCAGACGAAGTCATAAGAGCTACAGCCCTCGCCAAGGACATATTTGTAAATGGGGACGTGATTGGAGGAGGCGCTTTTGCTTCTTCGTTGAAACGTCATGTCAAGAGAGGGCTCAGAGCCACAATGACCGAGAGAGCCGCCTACACAGTTAGGAACACCCTAGACCAAGTTCGAGAGTTAGGAATCGAGGTAGCCGCAGACGAAGAGCCCTCCGCAGAATTCCAAGGTCAGACCATGACAATCAAAGAAATCAATCTCACTGAGCTAGGAGGATTTCTAGCACAATATGGGGAACCTCTTGAGGACATTGATATCGTAGCTGTGGCTGTTCAAGACCACGGTGTTTCTCCAAGCGAGATCAGTAACAGAAGATACAGAATCGAGAATATGCGGAAAACCCTCGAATCAAATCCAAAACCAGAAGCCTTGGCCTTCTTGGAATCAGAAATCCCCCCACATTATCTGAGAATGCAGTCAGTGGTCAGAGCGACCAAGAATCAACTACCGCATACCGAGATCTTGCTTATGGATACGTCTCCGGACGCCATACTCGGGTGCCTAAAAGACGAAACATCGGAGAAAGCAAGGAATGTTCTCGCGATAAACGTAGGGAATGGACACACCATGGCGGCGCTCATTTCGGATGGAACAATAACAGGAATCATGGAGCACCATACACGATACATGAATCATAAGAAAATAAGGAGACTCCTCATCGACTTCGCGAACGGATCCCTTACTGACGAAGAAGTCTTCTCAGACAACGGACATGGCCTATTCTATCTCAAAGAACCTCAAGGTTTCCAAAATATAGACGCAATAGTAGCAACTGGACCTAACAGAAACATCCTTCAAAAAATAGGTCTGCCCGTTCACCTAGCAGCCCCTGCTGGAGATGTAATGATGTCTGGACCGATTGGTCTAGTTGAAGCAGCCAAGGCAAGAATCAGCCTTAAGGAGAAACGCCATATCTCTGAAATTTAGTCGGTACGCTCGGGAGCAGAGACATAGGTGGCGCCTTCTGAACAGACTATGCGGAGGGTGGGATTTGAACCCACGAACGCCTTTGCGACAAGGTCCTAAGCCTTGCTCCTTTGACCAGGCTCGGAAACCCCCGCCAATCATTCACCTAAGAAAACTCTCTATATAAGCATGAATTCACGCTAGCACCCTTAAAACCTAGAAATTTAGTTAGGCTTGCAGAATGAATCTCGCCTGCGATAATGGTTAAAAACCATTAAATAGGAAGGAACAAGAAGTCCCAAGCGTGCCTCGGTGGCCTAGTTCGGTAGGGCATCGCCTTGGTAAGGCGGTGGTCGCGGGTTCAAATCCCGCCCGAGGCTTCAATTCACTTCGATCTTCAGCCTGAAAACATCATCGTCCAAGGGATCCGGTTTTCCGTTCGTGAAATATGACGGTATTCGAAGGTATTCCTATATTCTATCCTTCCCAGATCGTAATTATGGAGCCAATAGGACTCCTAGCGATAAATCCAGAGACGAATGAGCAAGTCCATAATTTCGCCAAGACTGTTGAGGTAGCTACAAGCTATTTCCCCATTGAAACATGGGACAGCATCAAATATCTCGGCGAAATCAACACCAGATGTGACGTCAGGATATTAGCAGGGAAGACGGTGTGTGAGGCTTTCCTATTCAAAAGACTGGTTGAGAGAGTCAGAAAATTCAGAAAGATGTCGAAATGGCTTAACCTGCTGCTCGGAGTAACAACTGATCCGATAATAGCTACATACTGGTACTTTGATGGAAAACGTTTCAAGAGAGCAAACTATCTGATAACTGATTACGTAGCCAGGAGCATTGGAGTCGTCTCGTTCTTCCAAGTTGAGTGTGAATCCTCGAAGAAGGTTGTCGCGCATGGACTGGGTCATAATAGAGGGCTAAGGCACCATATCGAACCAGTAGACATCATGTACACTGAACTGTTGAAGGCTTCAACGCTACGAGTGGAAGGATTCTGTGAAGCCTGTAAAAAGGAGATGTCAAATGTCCATTCGCACGATTGAATGCGTGTGCTCAACATACAGAGTATTAGGGTCGATGAATTGGATCTGATAAGTGATG
>JAGLZJ010000106.1 GCA_023131555.1 Candidatus Bathyarchaeota archaeon
CCCTCATGGGCTAGGGCTCTGAGAGCAGCAAGGTTCTGAGCTAATCCAACTGCGCATATGACTTCTGCGAGTTCATTTGCGGATTTGACTCCCAGGATCTTGAGCGCGATCTTCGCGACGATATGTGTGCTTACGGTGCCCCCTATGATGCCCACAGCCATAGGCATTTCCAATGACCCTGCAAGGTCTCCGTCCCGGTTCATCTCCCAACACGAAAGAGGTGAATATCTGCCTGTGCGGGCTGCGTACGCATGGGCACCTGCTTCAACAGCTCTGTGATCGTTGCACGTCGCCACAACTACTGCAATGGAACCGTTGAGGATTCCCTTATTGTGTGTTGCCGCACGATAAGGATCCGCAGCGGCAAAACGGTAAGCTGAAACGATGCCTTCCACAACGTCTTCTCCGCCAACTGCTTCCTTGGGAACAGTCACATGTGCTCTTACTAATCGTTTAGTTGCCAGATTACTGATAATTCGCAGATATACGTGGCCACCCGTTATCTTCTCAATTATGGGAGCAACCGCTTCTGCCATTGTGTTAACAGCGTTGGCGCCCATCGCGTCCCTGCAGTCAACGTATAATTCTGTAACAAGCATCGAACCTGAAGCTGTCTGGACGATCTTAGCGTCCAAGTCTTTAGCTCCACCACCTAAAGAGACGAGGATTGGATCCTGTTCGTTTGCCTTATTCAGGATGTTTGCCCTGTGGGAGTAAATCGCCATCCGAGCTCGATGCGGATCTGGCACATTCACTGTTTGAATCTGACCTATCATAACAGGAGCACTGCTTGTTGTGTGGAAGCCTCCGCCTTCCCGAGCCATTCTTGCTGCGAAGCTTGCAGCTGCTACTACGGAAGGCTCCTCAATCGCCATTGGAATCATGTAGTCTTTTTCGTTGATGAGGAAGTTGACTGCGATTCCTAAAGGAATCGGGAAGGATCCTACAACGTTCTCTATCATGCGGTCGGCGACGTGGAAGGATAATGCGCCAGTATCACTGAGCAGCTTTATTTCTTCTTCAGTTAAGTCAGAGAATTCTGAGAGTAGCCGAAGCCGTTCATTCAAGGACATTTTGTAGAAGCCTGAAACTGCCGAAGACTTTGGCATATGAATCCCTAAGGATCTACTTTAAGACTCCATGATCATAAGAGTTTAACTGGAGATCAATAGACCTCAACGCTGGGTTTAGTCATCATCAGTCAGACGTGTTTTGAAATCATTGGTCCGCTATGAGATAGAGCAGAATCAGATTAAAACCCTTATGGGCACGCAGGGAAAAGCATGAGGGATTCATGATAAAGGATTTAAACCGCCATTCTCCTTCACATAGGAAGCAGGTCGAGGGTATGGGCAAGCGAATTAGGGTGCAACGACGGGGGCGGGGAGGATCAACCTTTCGAGCTTCCACCCACAAGAGAGTGGCGCCAGTGAAGTATCCATCGCTGAGTAAAGAACAGCTGGCAAACACTGTTAGAGGCAGAGTGGAGAAGATCCTGCATGATCCTGGGCGCGGTGCGCCAATTGCAAAAGTAAGGTTAGAGACGGATGAAGACTATCATTCTGTAATCCCTGAAGGCGTCTATGAAGGTCAGGAGATTGAAATTGGGAGTCAGGCATCTGTGGGAATAGGCAACATTCTCCCTGTGGGAAACATTCCTGCAGGCGCCATGATCTGCGACATTGAACTATCGCCTGGCGACGGCGGGAAAATCGCTCGTTCCTCAGGAACATATGCAACGGTTGGTGCCCACACTCCTCAAGGAACGATGATTAAGTTTCCTTCAGGGAAAACGAAGTACGTCAACGATTTGTGTTACGCTACTATAGGAGTGGTCTCCGGGTCTGGACGCCCGGAGAAGCCTTTTCTCAAGGCGGGGACAATGTTCAAGAAGAAGAAGGCAAAGGGACACAAATACCCCAGAACAAGAGGCCGCGCAATGGTTGCAGCCCTGCATCCTTACGGCAGCAGTGGGAAAGGTGGGCATAAGGTCACAACAGTATCGAGAGGCGCACCCCCAGGGCAGAAAGTGGGGTTGATAGCCGCCAGACAGAGCGGAAGGAAGAAGCGGAAAAGGTGAATTCAGAAGAGTTAATAGTTAGCAGAACGAGGATTGAAGAAGGCGGAAGAGAAAATGCCTAAGAAATTCGCCTACCGCGGGCACACTCTCGAGGAGCTCCAAAGCATTTCAATGGACGAATTTATAGTTCTGCTGCCAAGTCGCCACCGTAGAAGCTTGCAGAGGGGACTCACAACGCAACAACGGATTCTGCTTGAGAAAGTGCGTAATGCTAGAAGAGCCATGGATAAGGGACAAAGCGTTACGGTGAAAACACATTCTAGGGACATGGTGATCATTCCAGAGATGGTCGGCGTAACTGTTCTGCTTCACACTGGGAAAGATTTCAAGGAGATCCAAGTCACGCCAGAGATGATTGGACATTACTTAGGGGAATACGGGATCACAAACAAGCCTGTGAAACACGGTCAACCAGGGATCGGTGCTTCACGGTCTTCCATGTACGTTCCTCTAAAGTGACCGGGATATTACAGGTGCGCACGATCTACGCGCGATAGCTCGGTTCGACTTTTCGTTTGCTTGCTCCAGTCACAGGAATTTTCGGAAGGGGAATTGGCGGTGGAATGCTGAGGGATTTAGAGAGGATTACAGACTCGAGGAAAACAACGTTTGAGACTGTTTGCACGATTACTGGTGGAGGCGTCTTTTTCTCCTTGTATCTTGAATGTATCTTGTCAAGTGTCTCCTGTTCTCCCGTGACATTGGCTTTTCCTTTAACTGAGATCTGAGCGACAGATGGGTTGTAGCTGATTGTGAATACGAAGGGAACTTCCAGAGAATCGTCGTTGGATCGGTTCATGTTGAGGATGTTGAGGTTGGTAGAGATCTTGACGGCTGGAATCGGCATTTTTGCGTCCCAGTAGCGTTCGCCAGAAATATGGGTTATTGAAACGTTGACGCGGATCTTAGTGGGCTTGATGTTCAGTCTTAGCGCCTCTCAGGGCTTCTTCTGAATGTAGCGAGTGAAGCCGCAGTTGCCGCACGTATGGCGGTCTCCGTGGTTGGCCATGAAGTAGCCTGGACCGCATCTCTCGCAGAAAGGTCTCAACCTAGTCAGTTTTCCATCCTCAATCTTATAGTAGCGGTAAGCGCCTCCTTCGTCTTTTTCTTTAGTTTTCTCTGGCTTTGTAGGTGCTTCTTCGACAGAAGGAGTCTCTGTAATTCCCACAGTCTCTTCACCTTCTTGGGGTGCTGCTTCTTTTGTCTCAGGTTTTTCATCTGGTTCAGGCATTGTGCTACGCCTCCGTTGATTCAGATGCGTCTCCTTTGATTTCGGGAGTCTCTACTCCTTCCAGAGGTTTGTTCTCGTCAGGCTTCTCTTTTTTTCCGCTAGCTTCCTTGTCCTTACTTTCCTCTGAAGGCTTCTTTTCTTCGGGCTTCTCCTGC
>JAGLZJ010000107.1 GCA_023131555.1 Candidatus Bathyarchaeota archaeon
CGTAGGATCGCACAAGTTGAGGTCAGAAATGAGAGACGTTATCAGGGCAACTCCTCTCTACAAGTTTCTGAGACTCTGCAATTCAAGCCCTTTGGAAAAAACGGTATTAGACTGTGGTGCAGGAGGCAACGACCCACCATTGAGGCTCTTCGTTGAGTGGGGTTATGAAACGGTAGGGATTGAGATCTCCAACCAAGCGTTAGATAAGGTAGAGAAGTTCTGCAGAGAACGCGACATGAAGCTGACCATGTTCAAAGGAGATGTGAGAAAGCTTCCCTTCCGGGACGAGACATTCAGCTTTGTGTTCTCTTACAACACGTTGCCTTTGATGTCGAAGAGGGATGTCGAAGACACAATAGAACAGATAGAGCGGGTGACAAAACCAGAGGGTCTCTGCTTTCTCAATTTTGTCTCAGTGGATGATGAAGGACCTGCAGATTCATATTATGAAGACGGAGAGCCAGATTACTACTTCACTGGTTTCGACATCCTTCACAAAGAGAAGAGGATTATCCTAATAGGAAAAGAAGAGAAACAGGCATACATCGACTACATTGCCAAAAAGAAACTGGTCACATCGTGAGTGGAGGGCTAACACTGAAGGATGTTATCTGGGCAACCCCTCTCTACAAGTTCTTAAGGCACTGCAACTCAAGCCCCCTAGAAAAAATTGTTCTCGATTGTGGAGCAGGCGGAGATGATCCCCCGCTTCAGCTCTTCCACGAATACGGGTACAGAACCTATGGCGTAGAAGTCGCCGACAACCCGTTTCAGCAAGCGAAGCAGTTCTGCAAAGAACACAACATCGCCCTGAATATACTGAAAGGAGACATGCGACATCTCCCATTCAAGAGTCAGTTTTTCAGCTTCGCATACTCTTTCAACGCAATCATCTTCATGACCAAGCAGGACATTGCTCATTCTCTGAGAGAGATTGAGAGAGTGCTCCGACCGACTGGGTTATGCTTCGTGAACTTCGTGTCCGTAGATGAACCAACCAAAGGATCCTTCTGCAAACCTTTTCTCGGGAACACAAAGTTCTCCCAGCACGAAGATAATGAAGCGGACAGCTACTTCAGCAACTTTGATATCATCCACAAAGAGAAGCGGATCGTAGAAAAAACTACAAATCGAAAGCGGTCAGTACAGGTCTACATCGATTACATAGCTAAGAAGAAAACTGAGCCCCGCGACCGCTTGCGGTTGGAGTCAGAGAGCCTCACAGAAGAGTAGGCAATGAGGAGATTTCTTCTTCAACTCACTAATTCCCTTCTTCACAAAATTTTTCCGATCAACGTTTCTGCCTTTAACCAGAATCCCAGCAGCACGTGCACCCTCACGCATTTTCCTTAAAGCTTCAGAGTTCTCACAAGTCATAAAGTCACTGCACCGGCAGCAGTCCTTCAGCTTCCTGTCGGACGCACACGCTTTCATCTCGCAGTTATCTCTTCCACCCCCTTTCAGGCATCCTGAGCAGACAGGCAATTCCCTAATGGAGGCAAGACCCTTCCTGAATTCGCTGAAATCGTAGCCCTCTGAAGCCCACTCCTTCAGACCATAGCTGTCAGCAACATCTGCATATTGTTCTGTCAACTCCTTCAAGACGCCATTCCCTACAGCGCAACTGCCACACCAGATTCCGCAGAAGCCGACTTGGTCCTTAACGTTATCGAAGTATTCGGTTCCCATCCATGAACCTCAATGACTTGTGGCGGATGAGGATATAAACCGCTTGTGAATTAGCTGAACATTGATGCAGTATTAGTCTTGAGAATTTAGGATCTTGTTCAGCCTTGAAAGAGCCATCTTGTTCTCTTTCCACTTCAGCAACTGAAGAGCTTCATGGTAACTGCACCATCTGAACTCAGAATGCTCCTTTCCGATCGCTACTCTCTCGTCTGAACCGACTTCAACGCCGAACACGTATTCTTTGATCAAGTGAGGGAGCGAATACTCAAAGTAGTGGACTCCATCAACCACTCTAATGATGGTCTTGATTCCAGTTTCTTCCCTGACCTCTCTGTCAAGGGCTTCCGCTCTGCTTTCCCCTTCCTCTTGACCTCCAGTTACCGGTTGCCAGAATCCCTCCCTGTCAGGAGCTCTTCTCAAAAGCAGGAACTGCAGCCTTTCATCTACCTTTCTGTACAGGATAGCTTGAACCTGAATGGGCAGTCGCATCGGGGACGAATACCCGATTGAACATATATGAAAGTTCCTAGCTGGGCGCCTCGCAGTCACTGAAGTTACGCTCTTGTGCGCATGGGCGTAAGTCATAAGAACTGGGCGCGGCGCGCTCGCACCAACAAGCAATCAAGGAACAATCCGCAAATCATAAGTAAGAAAAGGGGGACAACCGCTCCAGTAGAGCTGAAAGAAATGGAGAAAGGGCTACTTGCACCTTGCGGAACCCATTGTGGAGTGTGTGAATTCTACACGAAGAAGAAAATCCCACACTGCTCTGGCTGCGCATCCGAAAACGGACACCCCTTCTGGGGAGAATGCAAACTGTTTGCATGCGCAAAAAAACATTCAGTGAGCCACTGTGGCGATTGTACCGATTTCCCATGCGAGCTTTTTTTGAACCAGTTTGACCCAGCTGAAGGCCCGAAAAGCGCCTTCACGAGAGCAGGACTCCTGGCATATCGAAAGAAGGCAGGGACAGACAAATACATTGAAGCAGTCGAGAAACTGATCCAATCCGAAGAGAAACCCAACAACTCAAACGCTGAAGAAAGCCAGACGTCAGAGTAGAAAGCAAGAATCACATGCGTACGAAGAGGACTTAAAGGGCTTTCTGAAAACACCAGTATTGAGTTACGGTGATTGAATGTTCGAAAGGATTGGAGCACTGGCAATCTACGTTACTGACCTGAAGAAGGCGAAGAGCTTCTATTCAGAGATTCTCGGCTTCGAGATTTCTGCGGATTTGAATCCCAACCTATCTTTCCTCAGGTCCAAATCCGGGCACATAAACATCTACATAGAAGGCGACAAGAAACAAGTCTTAATCAATAATCAGACCTGCCGCCTGAGCTTCTTCCTGCAAGCCGAGAAGAGTGCATCTGAGACCTATGCTTGCCTCAAAGCAGCCGGCGTCAAACTTCTTCAGGAAGCCCCCGAACCCGTAGGGGATGAAACTGCATGTTTCCAGTTCGAGGACCCTGATGGCAACATCATCGAGGTTTCAGGAAAAGCCTGATAGATGAATACGAATTTGAGAAAGACTTGAGTATAGAAACCTTGAATTAAATCACAGATTGTCCAAAAACTTCGAGGTTGCGTCGGAATTGCTGGCAGGAAGTAAAGTGCGTCTACGGAGCTTTGAGCTCTCAGACGTAAACGAGATCATGAAGCACTGGAACAAGATGGAGTTAAGAATACTTCTAGGAAGCGTAGACAGGGGTCCAGCAGCCCGAAATCAGG
>JAGLZJ010000108.1 GCA_023131555.1 Candidatus Bathyarchaeota archaeon
CTGGCGACATTCCGTATCTTACTCCCGCTCGAATAGTCTACCATGTGCTTGAATGCGTTGATTATTATTCAAACCCAACGTCTGAAGGATACGTTTGGGGACACCGCTTCAACATAGACTGGGAAAAAAACGTTACACCGGAGCAGTGGCCGACCAAAGAGCAAACCAAGATTTACCTTGAAGAAATGATGAAAAAATTTGATGGCTGGCTGCAAGGGCTAAGCGATTCAGACCTTCTGTCTCCTGAAAAAGCGTTTCCCTGGACCGGCAAGACAACGCTTGGACGTGCCTTATACCTACTGGTTCACTGCCGACAGCACATGGGCGAGATCAACGCAGAGCTCAGAAGAAACGAACTGCCAAGAATAGAATGGCGATAACCACACATCAGTATTCATACCATTCAGAGAATGCATAGCTTGGATAGAAAGCGTGGTTCCAGCGAACACGTAACAAAAACTGGAATGGTCTTCTTAGAAGTCTGCGTAATTTCCTGCAACGTGTTAGTCAATGTAAGCGTAACACGTAACATTACCCCGTGCTGAAGGAGATCTAATCCCATAGATGTTGCACTCCAGAAGCTGTTAATGGATTATTGCCTATTATCCAAGTAATAGGAAACAATGGAACATCAATTACACGCATGACTGAGAAGAATCCTCCATCCTGGAGCGTGCCTCAACAGAAAAATCAATGCTTAATTCTTCTATTAACAGTAGGATAAAGAATCAAGTATGATTGGGAGGTACGGACTTGAAAATTAAACGGATGATTTCAAAGTACAGAAGAGCCCTGCTGATTGCTCTGGCATATTACGTCCTGCTACTCGGCTTAGTTGTCTATCTTACTTCAAGTGAAACTTACCGCGAAAGGGGTCCATATTTGACTCCGCTTATCCCAAGCAACGATCAATATGTCGAAGTGACACTAATTCTCTCAGTATTTGCCCCGATTTCAGCGTTGATTGGTGGATTGGTTGGCGGATACCTCCTAGCACCAGCCTTTCTGTTCGTCCACAAAAAGATACTTGGATCAAAACTGTTTTACGGGATTCAAGAAAGACCTCAGCCGCAGACCTTTAAGAAGATAATGCGTGGGTATTACCCAGCGCTGTTGGCAGTTAACATTAATACCATAATTCTGTTTTCAGCTCCGTGGATACTTGATCTGATTCTCAACAGAGAATTTGCGGAATCGGGAGGTTCAGTGTATTCAACGATTTACGTACCAGGATTTCTTGTTCTGTTGATGTTCACTGTAGGCTTGGGGACGTTGGTTTTCTCCCCAACATGGTTTCTGACAGACGCAGGAGTTGTCTATTCAAATGAAGAAAGAGTGGCAGGAACGGATCAGCCGGTTGAGGGTCGAACAGTCGGCGGTCGGTTTACAGATTTCTTGAGGGGCTACGCTGGTATTGGAGTCGTCTTTTCATATCTCCAGTTTCTTTCAGTTTACATTAGCGAACAAGTAATTCCTCCAAACCCAATTGACGTGATCATATTCCTAGTGATTTTCCTCGGATTACCGATTTTTCTATTAATTGGTGTGATCCCGTCTTTAATCCTCTTGGATATGACGAAAGCGCATAGAATTCGCTTCGTCAGGAATTTCGCAGAAAAAATGGGAATTACAGATTTCGTGAAATTCTCACTTGAAAAAATAGACCGATGAAGTCAATTCCTTTTTTCAAACATACATGAATTTGGTACGAGACGCTCAAGAAAAAATGGGGGTGCGCGGGTGATAGCCTCCCCACTGGTTGGTTTTTAAGGCTCAAGCTCTTTCGGTTTCCACAAACCATAAAGACTGTAGATTTAGCTGGATTCCTCCAATATCTCTCTGGCAAACTCTTTAGCTTTCTGCAGGTCTCCAGATGTTGGATGCTTCATTACTTCTTTGATATATTCTTCCCACTCGTCAGGAGCTGTAACTATCTCTTTTCTTATGAAGTCCTGTATTGGAGGAGATGGGGCACCTTGGCAGTTATAGTATCCTTTGAAGTCAATTTGTTTCTCTCTGTGGGCTTCCTGAAAAGAAGTCACACACTTGGAAGCCCATCTTTCGAACAAGCTGTTCTGATCCTTTCTCCCTCCTGACGTATAAGTGGAATGCGTAAAGAACCCGGCAAGCTTGAACCTTGGTGAGTTTGGGATGGCATCCAGTAGTCGCTTAGCAGGAGTCGCTAAATCCGCACCATGGCAGGCAGAACCAAGAAAAACAAGGTTATAATTGCCTAAAGAACCTGCAGTAACCTCGCTGACCTTCTTCAGATGAACCTGGTGACTCCTCGACGCCTCTTCAGCAATAGCTTGAGCAACTTTCTCCGTATTTCCAGTCTCACTGTAATAAACGACTAAAATCTTCACTCCAACAACTCCTTCATCTGTTGCCTTCCACAAATTCTGTGTGGAATGATTCTGAACATATAACAGTTGCGCGCGCTTAGATGTTCAAATGAGTGCTGTGCCTTAATCAAGTTTCTTCAATATGGTGTCTTGGGCAACAGGAGATTTTTGAGGATAATCAAGCGAATAGTGAATACCGCGACTTTCTTTACGTAAAATGGCAGAGTCAATGATAAGTTCTGCAACTAATGCTATGTTGCGCAACTCGATGAGGTCTTCATTGATGATGAAATCCCAGTAGTATTGGTTGATTTCCTCCTGCAGCAGGGCGATTCGCTTTTTAGCGCGTGTCAATCGCTTGTTAGAACGAACGATTCCTACATAGTTCCACATCAGACGGCGAATTTCATCCAGATTTTGGGTAATCACCACAGCTTCATCGATGTCTACAGCATTCCCTGATTCCCATGGTGGAAAAAGCTGTAAGAGAGGCTTTCTCTTAAGTAATTCTCGGCATCTCTCGGCAGCAAAGGATGAGCAAACCAAGGCCTCGAGTAAGGAATTGCTGGCCAATCGATTGGCTCCATGAAGACCTGTGCACGCAGCTTCACCAATTACGAACAAGTTCTTTATGTCAGTTTCACCAGCGATGGTAGTTTTTACACCCCCACCACAATAATGCGCCGCAGGAACCACTGGAATTGGGTTCTTGGTTAAATCGATTCCAAACGACAAGCATTTTTCATAAATTCCAGGGAATCGAGATCGGACAAACTTGGACTCTTTAAACGAGATATCCAAAAGGACATAGCTGTCTCCGCTTTTCTTCAATTCTTGATCAATAGCCCTTGCTACTATATCCCGAGGAGCTAATTCTTTCAGAGGATGATAATCCGCCATAAACTGTCTTCCGCTTCTATCTCGAAGAACAGCTCCTTCGCCTCTGAGGGCTTCGGAGATGAGAAAGGACTCACCCTTGGGTCGGTAAAGG
>JAGLZJ010000109.1 GCA_023131555.1 Candidatus Bathyarchaeota archaeon
CTCTCAAAATGGCCTGAAGACCGACTGGCAATCCTAGTTTTCGGATTAATTTTGACTCAGCTTCCACCCATCTCAAGGCGCCATCTCTACGTCTGAGTGGAACCATGATTGGATGAGATTTAGTTCTCCCTATCAGCCTATTCTTCATCTGAATGATTATCGGCTTCATCTTCTTTTCATCCAATTGGATTGCTTCTTTAGCGAGTTTGAATGCGCTCTTACCGAGAAATTCGTCACTAGAATATCCTGTGATCTCTGCAAACGCTTTGTTGGCGTATGTTATTCTGCCTTTGATATCTAGATTGCATGTTCCGACAGGAGTCTCTTCCACTAAAGCCTTGTATTTTTTCTCTGACCGCTTCACCTCTTCTTCGGCTTGCTTGCGTTTTGTAACGTCCCTAGCAACTACCAGAATCGTCGTTTCGCTCGATGTCTTTGCCAGTGACCCTTGACACTCCAGAATTACTGTTTGACCTTTCGCGTCTTTGAGACGTATCTCAAGAAAGGGCTGTCTTCCTGTAAGGCCCTTTGACAAAGATTCGATGAGCTTCGGCATCTCTTTAGGGGAAAGCATACCGAGCTCTGTGAAATGCATACCAACAAGCTCTTCTTTTACCCGTCCAGACATCTCCACCGCTTTTCTGTTGACATCAAGTATTCTTCCTGCTTTGTCTAGATAGATCATTACGTCGTTTGCGCTTTCGAATATGTTTCTGAACTTCTCTTCTGACTCTCTGATTCTTCTGCTTGCTCTATCTCTTTCTACGGCCTTGCGTATGCCGTATGCAAGTTCTAGATAGACTGTTTCAGGGTCACCGACTTTATTCAGGTATTGATCGGCTCCCAGGTTAAGGGCTTTGACGGCTACTTCTTCTCTCCCCTTCCCTGTAAACACGATGAAAGGAATATTATTCCCGCTGTTTCTCAGATCCTTGAGGAAATCTAACCCAGTCCTCTTAGGCATCAAGTAGTCGGAAACAATGACATCGTAAGCTTTTCTATTCATTTTCTTCTCTGCTTCGTCAGCAGAGACAGCTGTGTCTACTTGGAAGTTGCCTTCCATCTCCACACATTGTTTGGCAACTTTCAATAAGCTGAATTCGTCATCAATGTGTAGAACCCTAACAGGTGTCTTCTCTGAAAGATCTAGTAAGAATTCCGTTGCATACTCGACATTAGATGTTGACAATTGAATAGACCTCTACGTTGGCGCCAAGTTGTGAGTGTCAAGCTCCAACTCTGATCATTTTGAAGCTCGATAAAGCCCTTATGAACGGGGAATCTGTCCCAATAGTAAGTAGAGTCGCGAGTTTTCGCGGATAGAATTCCACAGAGCTGGAGCCTTAACCCATCAATAAGAATGAAGTGAGGTTTAGCTCCGAGTTGTTAGTTCAAACTGGCAGGAAACCCGACATGCCGATGCCGATTGGTTTCGGGGCTCTGCAAATAGAATTAGATTTTTATTTGCATCCCATCATACGCAAATAGAAGATTGCGGTGTTTTCCCAAGTCTCTATATTCATCAAAAGTTCTACTCCATTCTTCCTCAATGTGAGTCACTATTGTTTTCCTTGCTTTTAGTCGCGTCGCCAGTTCTTGGATTTCTGTGAGTGTGAATAACTCTTTTCTAAGAGCATTCTCTGAAGGGATTGTTATTCCTTCCTTTAACGCGCCTTCCAGGTGGAAAGAACCGATCACTAGAAGATCGAGGTTCTCTAATTTCGCGCTTTTCGGGAAGGGCTTTACGTCACAAGGAGCATATGCTACTCGCTTTCCTTCCTCTTCAATGAGAAATACTGTGGACGAATTGTAGGTTGTTTGAACCTCGAAGGGAGTTATCTTGAAGTTTCCGATCATGAACTCTTCCTCGTCTTCTAATTCAATGGTTTCAATTAGGTCAGATTTCTCGTAGTAATCAAGAAATGATCCACCTCTGTAACCCATGGACTTCAGATCTTCCATAACCTCGCGTACAGCGTAGACCTTGACTTTCTTCTTCGGCTTATTGCGCCTGACAAACATGTCAAGCCAGAACTTGTACATTCGCTCAACTATTCTCATGCCGAATGTATGATCTGGATGCCAATGTGTGTAGAGGATGTAGTCCACGGAATCTATTCTCTCTCTGTTCAGTTGAGTAGCTATCTCTTCAGGAGTGTCAAAAAGCAAGCTCACATCCTTGATGAACATGGAGGGTCCGGAACGGGCGTACGGTATTCCCTTAATTCTTGCTTCCATACAGACTCTGCAGTCACAGGCAGGTCTGGGAATTGTAGTTGATCCACCAGACCCTAGAATTGTGAGTTCCATGCATTCACTTAGTTTCTGAGCGATCTAAAGCTTATTGCATCTATGGAGTGTCTATGCGACCTCTAACATGCAACCGCGGGAAGAGCTTGTTCCGCGGACTCAGCAGCCTACTGCTCTATGCGGCTTGAGAAAGCTTCTGCTAGCCGTTGATGTTCCTTTTCAAAGAGTTCACGTAGCTGGGTTTTCTGTGTGTCGTGGAGGAATGATGAGTCGAGGGCGTTGCGGGTTAGCTGGATGAGGTCGGTGATCGTGAAATTCAGTAGTCGATGAAGCTGTAGATATTCGTTGTTCATGTCCGTGTTGAACATTGAGGGATCGTCCGTGTTCACCGTAACTCTAGCACCTTTGTCAAAGAAGTCTCTGATCGGATGCTTTCGCAGGGATGGAACAACACCCGTCTTAAGATTGCTCGTGGGACACGCTTCAATTGTTACGCCCTTGTTACGGAGAAACTCGATGAGTTCGGGATCCTGGCTTACTGTTACTCCATGACCTATGCGCTCAACATTCAGGTACTTTACTGCGTCCCAAACGCTTTCTGGTCCCGAGGCTTCACCTGCATGGGCAACTAGGTGGAGCCCCATCTCTTTAGCTCGCTTATAGACAGGCGCAAAGGGTTTGGGCGGAAACTTTTCTTCGCTTCCTCCAATGTCGATGGAGACGATGTTCTCTCTCTTGTTCTCTATCCAGTCCAGAACCTGCATTCCCGCCCTTGGTCCGTAGTTGCGGACGAGGTCGATTCTGAGATTGCATAGAATGCCAAAGTCTCTACGTGCTCTTTGAACGCCTCTGTTGACGGCGTCAAGCATCAACTCGTAATCAAGGCCTTCTCTTACGTGGTCGGTTGCAGAAAGGCTTGCTTCCACGTACTTTACATTGCACCTTGCATCGTCCTCAAGCATCTCGTACGTGATGCGTTCAAATTGATCTTCTTTCGTGACACATCTGAAGACCGTCTGGTAAACCTCAATGAAGTGCGGAAAATCGCGGAACCTGAAGAATCGACGAGCCCCCTCC
>JAGLZJ010000011.1 GCA_023131555.1 Candidatus Bathyarchaeota archaeon
CTGGTTTTCATCGAGTTCAGGCCTCAACCATGTTCCATGAAGCCGCAGAATACGTCAAGGAAACCCTTCTCGCCTTGGGTCTCAAAGATGTCAAAATTGAGCAGTTCAGATCAGACGGTGCAACAAAATACTGGACATGGACTTCACCAATTGGGTGGACTGTGAAATCCGCTGAGCTACGTCTAATTGAACCCGAAGACAGACTCCTAGCAAGATACGAAGACATACCTACAAGCCTTCACACATACAGCAAATCGACTCCTCCAGAAGGAGCAGTCGCAGAACTAATAGATGTCGGCATCGGCACAAAGCCAGAACACTACAAGGACAAGGATGTGAAAGATAAATTCGTCCTCGCCACGGGAAGAGCGAAGAAAGTCCACGAACAGGCAGTATACAAGTTCGGGGCATTGGGAGTCATTACAGACTCACTGACACACGAGACTGAAAATGTCCGTGAAAGCTTAGACATACCTGACGCTCACGCATACCAGTCAATCTGGCCCACCGAAAAAAACTTGCAGAAGGTTACCTTCGGATTCTCCCTAAGCAAACGACAAGGAACCCACCTGCGCACCCTAATGAATAAAGGCAAGGCACTCAAGCTGAAGGCTCATGTGGATGCAGAGCTGTTTCCAGGAAACCTCGACGTGGTCTCCGCAAGAATACAGGGCACTTCAAAAGAGGACGAAGAAGTCCTTTTAGTCGCTCATCTCTGTCACCCAAAGCCAAGCGCCAACGATAATGCAAGCGGTAGCGGTCTGCTACTGGAAATCGCCCGTACAATCACGACGTTGATTAGATCCAACAGAATCAATCGACCATTACGGTCGATAAGATTTCTCTGGGTCCCAGAATTCCACGGCTCAATTGCCTATCTACACAAACATAAAGAATCATCAAGTAAACTGATTGCAGGCATAAACCTTGACATGGTCGGTCAGAACCAAGAACTCTGCAAATCAACTCTCAACCTGGACAAAACCCCGGACTCCAACCCCTCCTATCTAAACGATTACGTCTTCAACCTTATCGAACGCTCAGTGGAGGAGTTCGATCCAACAACAGCCTTCGGTTCGGCTTCCACATTCCGATACTCAGTTAACTCCTTCAGCGGGGGAAGCGACCACGCCGTCTTCAACGACTCCAGTTTCAGCGTTCCATGTGTAATGCTACTTCAATGGCCGGACCTGTACTATCACACAAGTATGGATTCGATTGACAAAGTCTGCGAAAAAAGCCTGAAGCGAGTCGGGTGGATCGCTACGGTTTCAACTCTGACGCTTGCCAACGCCACAACTGATGATGTGGCTTTCATGGTGAACCTAACTAGACTTGGAGGGTTATCTAGGTTAGAAGAGGTCTCAAGGAAAGCGACATCAAAACTGTTCCAAGCGATATGCAGTATTTCGGATTCAGAACCGCTTAAAGAGAGACTTACTGAGATCGAATCAGACTTCCAGAATAAGCTTCAACACATCGTCTGCAGAGAGAAAGCAGCGCTGGGATCAACTGGAAGGCTGGAAGACAGCTCAGAAGTCAAGAGACTCATCAGTAAATTCAGAGTAGACATAGAAGAGCGTGGGGAACTCGAGAAAACTCGACTCCAAGAAAATCTTGACCGAATTACTAAGGCAGCCCAAATCTCCCTCAGAAAGAAGCCTGAAGAAACCGAAGTTGAGAAGCAGACCAAAAGACTATTTCCAAAGCGCCTTTTCAAAGGCCCATTCAATTCCGATTCTCTGAAGATGGCATTAGGGAAGGAAGAGTTTGAATGGCACGAAAACATACTGAAGGAAGACAAGGACTTTGGGAAAAAAACGTATGAATTCTTCAACTTTATGGACGGTAAACGTTCAATCTACGATATTACTAGATCTGTTTCAGCAGAATACAGTAAGACACAGCTTAAACACGTACTGAAATTCATGAATGACCTTGAAAAGACGAAGTTTATCTCTTATGAGTGAGCAACTATCAGATCACTTGTATCGAGCTCTTCGACGCTGTCGCTTCTTCTTCTCGCGCCTTTTCCTTTTCTTCTTCCATTTCGCCCGCATTGTACGAGTCTCACAGGCTCCTCTGCAGTCATACACAAACTAATATTCTGTGCGTAGAGAGGCAATACTTTCGCCTCGCTGAAAAACCTTGTGGTGTAGAAAGACCGATGGATCCAACTCTGATTCAAGGTGAAAATGAAGGGATTGGAACGTTGAAGCGAATATAAATACCCATCACTAAAATCAGAATCGAAATGATGATCATTGAATAATCAGCCTTTCGCAACATAAGAACGTAAAAGTTTGTGCGCTTCTGAATGGCCCCCCAGGCCCTTGACTCCATTGCTTCAGCCAGCTCCAGACTTCGACGAATGGCGCTTATGATCAAAGGTATTAAAATGGGGATGTAGTTTCTGATTCTCTTCAGGAAGTTGCCTTTCTCAAGTTCTAGTCCCCTAGCTTTCTGGGCATCCATAATTGTTTGAGCTTCCTCTGCTAGAACGGGTACAAATCGGACTGCAGTTGTGAAAGCAAAGCAGAATTCGTACGGAATATGGCTCTGCTCCAAGGCCAGTCCGAGGTGATCCGGTGACGTTGTCAGAAAGAATATTGAGAAAGATTCTACGAGAACAAGAAAGCGGAGAGTCATTGCTGAAGCATGCTCTAGATCTGAAGGTGCTAACGAGTATCCGCCATAGATAAACTTGAAGAGAAGATTTGTACCGAAGATGACAGCAGCGAGGAACACTGCCCCTCTCAGTGACCGAATCCATTCTCTTTGAACCCGAGCTAGGATAACAAAAGGAATCTGCACAAAGAAGAGAATGATCAAAGGAAGTAGTTCGTAGAAAAGAATCGCTACTGCAAATATCGCGAAGACATAGAAGAATTTAACCCTTGGATCCATTAAATGTACAGCGGAGTCCACTCTTCTGAACTTCAAACCGTCAAAGAAGCTCATTTCTTGATTAACCTCTCTGAGAGAAGCTTCTTAGCTGAAAGAAGATCGATCACATCAAACTGAAATCCCAGATCAGCTAATCCCATGAAGACCTGAGTAATCTGAGGCACAACGATTGAAGCTTTAGTCAGGGTTTCAGGATCTGTGAGAATCTCCTTGCTAGAACCTTCAGCGACTATTCTTCCTGAAGACATCAAGACTATACGAGGCGCACATTCCGCCACGAATTCTACGTCGTGGGTGACTATTACCACGGTTTTCCCCTGTGAATTCAGTTGAATGATGAACTGACGTAGCTTCTCTTTCTGTCGGTGATCCTGCCCTATTGTCGGTTCGTCCATCACAACCACCTTTGGATCCCAAGCGAGTACTGACGCCAGAGCAACGCGCTTCCGCTCTCCCCCGCTCAGCATAAAGGGTGAGGTTTTACGGTATTCATTCAACCCGAGCAGGTTCAGTGCCCAAGTAACCCTTCTCTTAACTCTCGACTCATCAAAGCCGAAGTTTCTAAGGGCGAAGCTGATCTCCTCTTCAACTGTTTCGCAGAAGAGCTGATTGTCAGGATTCTGGAAGACGAACCCAACGGATCGTGCAAGTTTCGCAACGGAGGTGTCTTTGGTGTTGACGTTGTCGACAAGGACTTTCCCGCTTGTGGGCTTCAAGAGTCCATTGAAGAGCTTGACCAAGGTCGTTTTGCCTGCTCCATTCTGCCCCATCACAGCCAAAAATTCTCCGTCTCGAACCCTGATGGAGACTTCTCTCAACGCTTCTGTGCCATTTGGATAGGTGAAGGAGACCCGTTTGACATCAATCACCTGCAAGAACTCCTCGCAAGAGAGCGATCATCTCTTCTGAGCTCAAGGGGATCTCGCTGGCTTTCAGGATTCCGTCTTCTTCTAACCTTTGGTAGAGCCTAGTGACTTTAGGGATGCCGACTCCTACTAGACGAGCTTTCTCTGAGCTTAACACCTCCTTCGGTTCGCCATCAAGAATCACTTTTCCCCTGTCCATAACGATCACGTGGTTTGCGTAACGGGCCGCCAAATCCAAGCGATGTTCAACGAGAATTACGGTCATATTAAGAGACTGGTTCAGAATGCGAATCACCTTGAATATCTTCTCTGCACCAAGAGGATCCAAGAACGAAGTCGGCTCATCGAGAACCATAACTTCGGGCTGCATAGCGATGATTCCTGCAATGGCCACTCGTTGTTGCTGACCGCCTGAAAGCTCATGGGGAGCCTTCAATCGCAAGTGTGAGATTCCTGAAGTCTCCAGAGCGTAATTCACTCGCTTCTGCATCTCCTCTCGAAGCATCCCAAGGTTTTCAAGTCCGAAAGCTACGTCTTTCTCAACTGAAAGAGCAAACAGCTGATTTTCTGGATTCTGAAAGACAAGTCCAACATGAAGAGCTAGTTTATGAATAGGAGTCTCCCTAACATCAAAATCAATAACACGGATGTGTCCTTGAAGATCTCCTCGGTAGAAGTGAGGAATCAGACCATTGAAACACCGACAAAGCGTTGTTTTTCCGCATCCACTCGGACCAGTAAGAACTGCGAACTCTCCTTTCTCAATCGTTATGGAGACATCTTCAACTGCGGGTTTAGTGGCAACTGGGTACGTGTAAGTCAGACCTTCAGTCTTTATAATTGCCATCAAACCCACGGAGTAAGAAGCAAAGTTAGGTTCCATTTAAGAGTAGCTACTCACGTGCGAGGATGCCCTAGCAGGAGCAACGTATGTGGCTTATGTGCACGTGTCAAGCGATCTACCTGCACGGTCAGCTGATGGCCTTCTTCAGTAGTTCAGCGCAGTAGGTTAAAGCGTCTTCTGCGTCTCCAGTTCCATTGGCTCCTGCAGCAACGGCGTGACCCCCACCCATGCCGTTAAGGTATTCTCCTAAAGGCTGTGCCAATCTACGCCCAAGGTGTATTTTCGTGGAATCATGGAAGTCCTGAGACGCCCTGAGACTTACACTCACGCTTCCACCTCGCTGTCCCGCTACAGCTGCCAGATGAGCTCCTAGGGATAGTAACGCCCTTGCAGCGGAGGCTTGGTAGGTGCTCACGTGAGAGAAGACCACGATCCACCCCCCAATCCTGAGGAATTTAACTCTCTTTGAGGCTTTTAAACGGGCCATGCGTTCAGATTCTTCCATTGGCAATGAGAGAAGTGAAAGGACTTTTCGAACATCAATGTTGGCACTTGATACGTCGGCTACAATCTTAAGAGTTGTAGAGTTTGCATGCGCAAAGTGGCACGTGTCGAAAGCGATACCCAAGAGAAGTGCTGTTGCTTCCATCTTTGTCAGCTTCAGTCCTAACTCACAGAATAGTCTGAAGACTACTTCGCAAGTGGATGATGCTTTTTCATCTTCAACGGTGAGCGTTACAAGCCTCTGGGTTTCAGGATGGCTTGCATGATGGTCGATGGAGAGAATCGGTCCACTGAAGGTTCGTAATTTCTCTGCCCAATGACCTAGCTGTTGAATTGTGTTTGTGTCCAGCAGGATGATTGCGTCAGCTCCCTCAATGTTTGGCGCCTTCTTCAGTTTCATAGATAGGGCAGGCAGAACGCGTTTCGACAGCCTGCTGGAGCCTTCAGCCGAGGAAACTTCTATCTTCATAGTGGGGCGGAGACGCTTGAGGAGACTGGACAGAGCAAAAGCTGCCCCGATAGCATCAGGGTCAGCGTTATGGTGGCACAGCATTACAATTAGTTCAGTATCTGCTTGGTCTAGGAGCGCCATTATCGCTTGGGCTGACAAAGAAGCCCCCCTAAAAACTGTTCAACTGCTTCAAAAGCCTCGGCTACAGCAGAGTCTGCTAGTTCGTTTGCGCTGTAGGTTTTTGACGAAACATTGAGTCCGAGATCGATGTCAACGGAAACGGTTATGGGTTTCGTTCCAACGGTCTCGACGGCAATATCCAGTTTCTCGATCTCTGAAAGGGAGACTCTTGAGAGAATGTGCCTTCTTGCTGCTTCCTCTGCTTTTTGCGACAGGTCTTCGATCTGGCTTCCGTTTAGTCTCGGAATGCCATACTCTTCCAACAACTTCACCGAAAATCTAAGGGCTCGGAGAACCCGAGATTGCAGGACCTAGGTCTCGCTTAAGCTTCGTTTGCAGTTGGCTAAGTTGGCTGCGGAATCTCTCCTCTTGTTTGGTCAATACTTTTACACGAGTGTCCAGAAGGTCCTTTCTTTCCTTCAGCTCAGCCTCGACTTTTATCTTTTCGGCCTTCACTAGAAGAGAACCGATGGACTTGTAGATCACGGCATCTTCTGTCAAGTTGTCGAGTTCTCCTAAGGCCTGCTCGTTCTCAGTCAACTCCAGTTCTACTTGTTGTTTCTGAGTTAAGACTGCTTGAAGGTTTCGCTGTAGCTGTTGCAGTCGAAGCAGGCGTTCTTGAACATGTGTTGGAAGCTCTGAAGCGGAGCTCATGTTTTTTCCTCAGAAGCTTTCTTATTCTTCCTCCAGCAATGCTATCTAGGCTAATTAAGCTTTCTGGGGTTGGCTTTCTCCATTGTTGGAGATAGCACCTTGGTTTTGTGAATTGGAGGTGTGGCTATCTTAGATTGACTTTGCCATCAATTTAAGCACGTCATTAACAACAATCATCCACTGCAGATATGAGTTAAGTGTAGCCCTGAGTGCTGAAGTGTCAGTAGAATATATCTGCATTATCAGGGTATTCTGTTTCTTTCTAAGAGTAACCTTAGATCGAACCGTTGTTGGGCGCTTTGTCTCTGGGAGTAATGCATTCCATAACACATTCAGATGTTGTTCGGACGGTAGCTTCAGACTGACTGAGATTTTCCTAGTCATGGAGGAGTCGTCAACAGTGCTGGGTGCGTCCATGGTCACTAAGACCTTTTCTTGGCACTTACGATTGCTATGACATCTCCGTTTTTCAACGTGTGATCCTCACCGATTCGCTGTTTCTCATGGGCTTCAACAGCATAGATGAATGTGTCGCCTAATTCTGTGTGAATGAGATATGCTAGTTCACGGGCGGTGGTGCCATACGGTACGATGTATGCGTCAGGTAGCACTTGGCCCTTGTGATCGCTGAGTTTCTCTATGTCTTCCACTGGGTATACGACTATACAGTTCAGTAATTTGAAGTAGGTCGCGTTGATGGCTTCTTGGACGCCCGTGGTTCCAAATGGTATCAAAATTCTCTCTTTTATCTTCTCGAGGGCTTTTCGGTGTGTCTCAGTCGGTGGACCAGCATTAGTAATGCGGAAATTGCAGTCTCCTGGCGTATAGTCTATCCACTTCTTTTCTGCAGCTCTTCGGCAGACAAGTTCTGCTTCGGCACTACAGGGGGTCACGAAGAGTTGGTGTTGCCGTAGCCTCTCGATGTTTTCTTTGGCTGTGGATATGTCGATTTTGTTTGCGGCGATTAGCATTGGTTTCGCGGTAACGCATAGTGACTGTGTGAATCTGAGAAAATCGTCGTCGCTCCATGAGAATGGTTTTTCGGGGTTCAGTTCTGTGTCTCGAAGAGCCTTTAAGATGTGTTCGCGTCTTATTGATAGTCCACTTAGACGCGCCTCCACGTGATTGAGCAGGCTCCTTGGTTCACCCTTCGATTCAGCAGTCCTAGCGACTTTAGACCAGTCACGCTTGAGGATGCTTGCCACCCACATTGTAATCTCCAGTTCAAGGAATCGTACGTCTTCTAGGGGGTCATGACTGCCTGGTTTGCATTGCCTGCCTTCTATGTCTGTTGCTCCTGCTGCGTCAACGATGTGGATGAGGGCGTCAGCCTTTCGAATCTCATCAAGGAATTGGTTTCCTAAACCTTTACCTTGCCATGCTCCGGGGACAAGACCAGCGCAGTCAATCAGCTCTATTGGAATTAGCCTGACTCCATTAATACATACAGAATTGATTGGATTGTCCTTTACACCGAACTCAGTGTGGACACAAGGAGTTCGAATGTAACCGACTCCGCGATTTGCCTTAATGGTGGTGAATGGGTAATTAGCAATCTCTGCGGGGGCTAAGGTGGCTGCCGAAAAGAAGGTTGACTTTCCAACGTTGGGCTTTCCGACAATTCCTATCGTGTATGGTCTTCCCTTCTTTCCTACTATGGACATCGGCTTCACAGGGGGATATACACTTTATAGAGAGGAAATTAAGCCTTTAAAACCTGGGTATTCTCGTGAAATCTAAGCGCAGAAGTGTCAGCCACTTTATCGACCCTATAATGCATCTCGCATTGTCCTTCATCGGACTGGCTGTCCTAGTGACTCTTGTATTCTCACCTTCATCAGTCCAATCGAGTGTTCCGTGGTCGAAGCCCCTCCTAGGTCTTGTATTTGGTTTAATCTGTGTTTCTGGAATCGCAGCTGGGCTGTTTCCTGCACGTTGCTCTGAAACCCTGTCCTCTAAGGAAAAAACTCGTACATCCCACGCGTCGAAGCATGCAGCTTCGGGTTTTCTTGGGCATCACCCTGCTTGTGGAAGCTTTGGAGCCCATGTTTTTAGGCTCAAGGAGAAAGTCTATTGTGCAGGCTGCGTAGGATTGATTTTAGGTGGGCTCTTCTCGATTTTTGGAGTCGTTTCCTACTTCTTTTTAGGGACAATTCAATGCCTAGACTGGCTCCCGGTCTTTCTGGTTGGTCTTGCAGGTACATCCACGGGATTGCTTCAATATCATCTATTCAACTTGGGAAAAGCATCTATTCATCTATTTGTCAATACCATCTTTGTGGTCGGGGTCTTTTTGATTCTCATGGCTGTTGATGCAATGACGCACAATATTATCCTCGACTGTTATGTGATTGTGCTCAGCCTTTTCTGGTTATATGTTAGAATACATCTCTCGGAATACGATCACCATAGGATATGCTCTCGATGCCACAGGACGCCGTGTGGCTTCGTCTAAGTGAATTTCTTTGCGTACGTAGGAGGTTGAGTATGGGAGGGGGATTGGACTCTGGACTAGCTCTGCCTCATTCTGTATAGAGCGCCGGCAATGAAGAGCAGCCCTATTATAGTTATTATGACAGGCCAGATGTAATCCCATATTTCGAATCCAGCAACAATGGCGAGTCCAAAGAGAACTATGATGACTCCGAAGATCAAGCCCACTATTGATCCAGCGTTCGGGAGACCGAAACATTCATCGTGTTCTCCTTCCCGTTTCCCAAAGCACTCGTTCCCAGAACGTCGCAGAGGCGATATTTCAAGAGGTGCCTTGCATTGAGTGCAGATTTTGGCATCACCTTCGTTTCTGAAGCCACACTTAGTACAGTAGACCAAGTTACTTTAACCAAGAGAAAACTCAATGCTCTGTTTTCTCTTAAGACTTTGGGTTGAAGAATCGAGAGCTCTAAGTCGTCAAGCGATATATGAGCTTCTGTTGGCGTCGAAGTCTCTTACGACTTCCATGCCAAGTCTTGGGTTTCCGATCATGTCCAACGGGAAATCTTTCAGTAGAGACCACGGACCTGTCTTTGCGAGGTTCGTGGCAACATGGCACGCCCCTAAGAATCCTCGAGCAATCTGATAAGCCAGTCTTCGAACACGAGTTTCTGCAACGTATCCTAGAGCATGAAGATATTCATGAAGCAGCAGAACATAGATGAAGGCGTTCTTATGCTTCATTGAGGTTGTCAAAGACCATACACCTTGGACAAGAACCCTGTTCAACACAATGTTGTTGGTTCCTAATGGATGGTAGGCGCCAATCTGAGGGGGCATGTCGTCGAGAAAGAGCATCATTCCCCTCCGCCGCTTCTCCAGAACGGTGTCTACACTATCACCGACGATCGTCCAGATTTCACCATATCCGTTGGCTTCATCAAGTCGCTTCTGATTTCGCGCTATCTTAATCACGATTATCATGCCTAGAATGGTTCTCTGCACATCTGTAAAGAATATCACATAGTAGTTTTAATCTGTTGCTGGTTTCATGTCAGATAAGGAGCGTTTTTTCCTGTGAGGACTCACTACTCTTATACCTAAGTAGATTCCCTTTCTTCGACGAGGCGCTTAAGTTGAGGCTGAATCCAACAAGCTCATGGCGTCTACTTCCTATGTTGTTCACACTTGCTCAGATGGGTGCATATCACAAAGCAATTAAAATTTCGACGAAACATTTGGCTGAAAAGAGTGACATTTCTCAGCAAACAGCATCTAGACATCTGATAGAGCTGAGTAGGATAGGCTGGATCAAGCGGTCTGTAACACCTAGAGGTTGCTTGATCAAACTCACAGAGTCAGGGAAGCAGCCCTTAAAGGACCTGTACTCAAAGATGAAAGTTCTAATCGAGACAGCTCACCCTCTTTCAGTTATGATAGAGGGCATCGTATTCAGCGGTCTCGGTGAAGGTGCCTATTACGTGAAACAGGAGGGGTACCAGAAACAGTTTATTGAAAAGCTGGGTTTTCGTCCCTTCCCTGGAACCTTGAATGTTAATCTTGCTTCAGAACATGATGCTGAGACTCGCCGAGAGCTGGAGAATTATCCAGCTATAGAAATTGCAGGCTTTGAGACAGAGTCTAGGACTTTTGGTCCAGTGAAATGCTACCCAATACTCATAAACAACAAGGCAAAGGGTGCAGTAATTTTCGCGCTTAGAAGTCACTATGATGTTTCCGTACTAGAGATCATCGCACATCAACATCTTCGTACACATCTCAGAATCAAAGACAACGATAAACTGCATCTTGAGATCTTTACAATGCCCTAATACACTAGACTAGACGATAGTAAACAGCTCGTTTCCTTCTTGCCAAGAGATACCCGATTCCTAATCCCGATACAAGTCCACCAAGATGAGCCAAGATATTGGCGTTTGAGGAGACAGTGACGAAGAGAAAGAGAAAGGCTGCAAGCAGAGCTCCAAGCGCTGAACGACCAGCAATACTCCTCATGTATATGAGGACGCTGCCAAAGAGGCCAAAAATCGCACCAGAAGCACCCGCTGAGACGGTTAGAGGATGCCACAGCAAGCTTAAAATACCGCCAAAAATCCCTGACGACAAATATGCAAGATAGTATTCGCTGTCAGAGAACAGTTCCTCAGCTCTTAATCCAAACAAGATAAGGAAGACCATGTTGCTTATGAAATGGATTATGCTAACGTGAACGAAAATGGACGTAAGAAGCTGCCACCACGTTCCCTGATAGAGAACGGCGTAGTTGAACTGGCCATAGATTCGTAGAACATTGTCGTCCGTAAGGATGAAGCTGTCTCCCAGCAAAGAGGTATAGAGGTAGGCCAATATGTTGAGAGACAACAAGACAAGCGTCGGTGACAGCTTTTTTGCATGTTTCATGCGAGCACCCTCACGAAACGGAAGAAAGCAATTGCGCGGTTTCCGTTTCGCGCTTCTGTTGATTCATGCGTTGTTCCTTTTGAAAATTTCAATAATCTTCTTCTTGATCTCTGAACTGCTATTTAATTCGTCCTCACTGAACTTGTTGACTACGCAGATCCTTATCTTCGAACTTTCCCCAATTGTTGTTTTTCTCAAGGTCTCCTCAATACTCTTCTGATCGTGCCCCAAGGCAATGATGTCGGGAGAAAACCGCTCTACCACCTTCTCGATACTGAAGTCTTCATATCCCAAGATCGCTTCATCAACCACTTCAAGAGCCTCAACGAGGGCTCGTCGTTGATTTTCTGACATAACTGGGCGTTCACGCTTCCTTTTTTCCACAGTGCGGTCCCGAGCGACAACGACGACAAGTATCGCTCCGTCTCCGCCACACTTCTTCGCCGCCTCAAGAAACCTCACGTGACCTAGGTGGAGCAGGTCAAATACACCCGCAGCCAGCACAATGCGACGTCTATTGTCTATTCTTTCGCTGGGTCCCATTGAAACTCCACCAAGCCGAGTATTCTTAGCGTGTCAAGCAGACCCTCGCAGTATGCTACTGAAGTCAAAGCGGTTTCGAAATTCTTTTGAGTTCTGTAAAACTGAGCATCTTCTAGATATCTGCTCGCAGACTGCAACACTTCAAGGACCTTCTTCTCGGGACTCGTTTTCTTCTGCGCTTTTTCTTCAATCTCTCTGAAGGCTACTTTAGCACTCCTTATATATCTGTCAACAAGCTCCTCGAGTTTCATCGTTTCTGATTCCTGATTCTGTGAGGGGCCTTAGCCAAGGTAATCAAGGCCTCTGCTTCCATGAAGTGGAGCTTCCCTGGGAAGATCAGCGTGTGGGGAGGGCTTCCGAAATTGTGTGCTCTTAGGCGCTTGACGGTGTCAGCTTTCACAACCTGCTCGGATGAACCCAAGCGGGCAAGACCCACAGCAAAGGTATCCAGTGAGATAGTGAATTTGGGTTTCTTCTTCTCGATGTTTAAAAGGCTCTCTAGAGCTTCATTCAAGGTCAAATATCGGTTCTCTTCAACATCTAAGTCGAGAAAGCAGAGTGTGTGCAGCCCATCGTCAAGGTTATGTTTTATGACTTCGTAAGGTCTGTCTGAAGTACAGCCCTTATACGCAAAGGGTATCGTCACACTTCTTCCGAATTTGTAGTTTTGAAGACCTGTGGCGCCACATACAGCGGAGACGATGGTGGCCCCGTGTACAATTCGGGTTGTTATCCCACGTTCTTCAGCTCTTAAGCGCAAGTCTATGTGGGTTGTCGCAATCATCGGATCTCCAGGTACTAGGAAAACGGTCTTACCTTTCATTGCGGCCTGAAGAATCGTTGTTCCGCTCTCGTCTTCGAGTGCCCTTCTGCTCACTTGTGTAACCTTCTTTCCTATCAGTCTTCCCAGTTTCTCTGTTTGCAGACCACTCATCAAACTGGTGTATAATTCCACGAAAACAGACTCAGCTTCTTTGGCCTCTGAGAGTCCGCGCAGGGACATATCCTGCTCGTCGTGTAACCCAAGACCAATGAAGACCAGTTCAGCCAACTAAATCGACCTTGACATCATTTCAACGAAAAAGTATTAGGGGAGCGACATAAAAGAAGATTGTCACCTGAAATCTTTGGGCCCGTAGCTCAGCAAGGCCAGAGCGGCGGACTCTTAATCCGTTGGTCGCGGGTTCAATTCCCGTCGGGCCCGTCACTTTAATGACTGGTTGCGAGTCGATTTTACTCGCACATATATATCATTAAAAGATCGGAGAAGGCTTGATTTATTCGCTTTCTGTTTGGCTCGTCTTTAACCTCTCGATTTCCTTGCGGAGTTGCAGGATCTCGAAAAACAGAAAGAGGGGCCCATGTTTCGCAAATGCCTCTACCTTTCTTGCGGTAGCCTCATCACCGATTTTCTCTCCAACCTTATCAACGACTTCTTTCAGGAAAAGCGCTTTCTGGCTCATTGTAGATCGACGTAAGAAATCGCTTCGCAATTAAAGAGAGTTATGAAGCGAAAAACTTGATCTCAAATAATTATCGCTGCTCAACTTGAGACATCAGGAGTGTGTGCCGAGAGGATTATCATGACCTGCTGGTTCGGATTTCTCAGTTTCTCTGCAAAGGGTCTGGAAAAGTCTCCAGCTGCTTTGTTTGCCTTAATCGCTAGCGTTCTTTCGCAGATAAAGC
>JAGLZJ010000110.1 GCA_023131555.1 Candidatus Bathyarchaeota archaeon
AAGGTGAATAGGTACCATCTAAGAGCATAAAGGAAAAGAATCACTGTCTCAACGAAACCCACTAAAAGAACTACTTGAATGAAATCCAAAAGGCAGGAAACTCCGAGTTACCTATAGCTATCTTCTCCGATCCTCAACAGATGGAGTTGAGTTGACGCACATCAACCCCAGAAAGAGGGCGAACTGCTTGTCACAAACCCAGCCCTCAGCCTCCTCATACCCCCAATCAAGAGCCAGGCTACTGTGCTTGAAGGCTATAGACGCGCCTATTGAAAGGGCTCGATTCAATACTCTACTCTGCAGGGAACTCACAAGTTTCCCTACAATTCCATCTAGCACCTTCGCTAAGGAAGGGCTTCGCACACGCTTCACAAGTCTCAATGTGAGCCAAACCTGAATTCTCTCCATCCTGTTCAGAGTCCTATGCCAGATCCCTCGCCTAATACTTCGCGCCTTCAACTTAGCAAGCAAAGAATGATAGTGCCTCATCGTCTCTCCAACACAATTGCCATCAAACGCAATAGCAGAAGAGTACAAGTCTGTCCCACGTAGGCGGAGAGTATGAGAGGCTGATTTAATATTCTTTCGCTTACAGGTTTGCATCAAGGAGTCATAGAAAAATAGGGGGGTAGGGGTCTTATTGTACAACAGTAGTCCTTTTTTCCTAAGACGATCATTTTTCGAGCAGCCACCGAGCGACTCGCGCACGCATAGGTTAAAACTCGTATCGATTAACGTCTACTTTGACAGGTGTCTCTGTCGCGAGTTCGATACTCCTCCTGCTACATTGCGCAACTCACGACCATGCTGTTGAGAAGTTCTTTCCGTTCGAGCAAACACCGTCTCCTGTACCAGTCAATAACTGCTTCAAACCGTCAAGTTGACTAATTCGCGCCCGCTTCGTATCTTGAGGCATGTCGTGTCGACCAAGGAATGCATTATACAATCCTCATTTGCTGAAAGGGGGAGGGGCCAAAATCAGACTTTAAGGTCTCACATTCGCAAGGTGAGTAGGATTCGAGCAGCCTTCAGGATCTCGCTGCCTTTCTCTGTCAGCAGACATGTTTCTTTATCAAAAATTTATTTTTCTCCAGTGCGGAGTTGGTGTTATCTCACCTCGCTCTTCCATTTCCTTCAGCCACATCTTGAGTTTATCATATTGAAGTCCAATGTCATGCGCGCAAACAGAAAATAGGGGGGGAGGGGGTCTAAGTCTATACTTTTAGTCCACCTTTATGGTGAGTAGTTTTCGAGTAGCCACCGAGTACCTCGTGCACACATGGGTTAAAACTCGTATCGATTAAAGTCGGCTTTGACAGGTGTCTCTGTCGCTAGTTCGATACTCCTCTCGCCACATTGAGCAACCCACGACCATGCTGTTGAGAAGTTCTTTCCGTTCGAGCAGACACCGTCTCTCACGTCAGTTAATAGTTTTTTTAAACCGGTTAAGTCGATTAATTCGCTCCTTTGTTGAAGCCAGGCTTCAGCAGTCTTCAATCTTTCTTCGGTTTTGAGCATCCTTAGCTTCGGATTATTATATTGACGCATTGTCTTTGAGGTGAAGTGGTTGGTGATCGCGCCGAATCCGTTCTTGCAGTGTTGCACGGTCACGTTTTGTTGGGCTGCTTCTACAACAGCTATCTCACCAGTTGCGTCGGCTACCAGAAAGTTCTTTGAAAACAGGTGTGGTATCTTTCTCAGCAAACTCACGGCGCTGCTTGTGGTTTCGCAGTTGTCCAGGACAGCGCGTACAGGGATGTGGTCCCAGACTCCAGGTTTGTCATTGTAGACTCCGTGAACTCCATTTACGGCGATTGCTAATCCAGCTTCGTTGATTCCATCTTCTCTCCCTACCAGTAGGTCCCAACAGCAGCCGACATGAGATAAATCCCCATCAGGATAGGTCTTATAGAGCGTGAAATCCTTGCAGCCAGATGGACCATCGTAGTTTCTTCCGAAGATGATCCTGCCGCCTTCCTTCTGCTTGCAGTTGACAGCAAGAGCCGTGCAGCCTGGAATCCTTCCCAGTGTGAGAACGAGCGTGAGAATGATGTTGCGTGGATATCCGCTGCCATCAGCGATGCCGTCGACTTCCTCAAGTAATCCAGAAATCACGGGTCTGACTTTCCGTTCAGTTTCCTGTGCAAACTGGACGTTTCTTTCCTTGACATCCTTAACATATTCAGGCAGACCTCGACCCTGTTCGACCATTTTCTCTCCTATCTGATAACCAATCTCATAGTGTGTTCCTTTGAGGGTCTCAATAAACATAGTTCTGGCTCCGAAGCTCGTTGGTCATATGGTCGCAAACGCAGAAATACTTGGTTATCATCTGCAGAGCTGCTGGGAATAATTGAGCTATTTAACTGACCGAGTAGTGGCTTCAGATGAGACCTGCAAAGCCAGACTTATCACTTAAATAATGCGCGTGCGCAGGCTTGATCGACATATCCCTGCGTGGTTGAGCACTGTAAAACCTTTTAATTCGATATTGCCACTAAATACCCTGAGGAGAGTCCACCATGGGGGTTGTGAATGAAGTGAAACTCAAGGTATTATCAGGAATATTACTGGTTCTGCTTCTGGCAAATATACCGATACTGGGATTCAACATAGAACCTGTCAAGACAGAGTCCACGATTACGCACAATATAGAAGTCACCTACAGCTTTTCAAAACCGAAGATCGAGAAAGCTGAGGACCCTTATTCTTCTGTGAGCATAGATGGTCTACCTCAACTTGGTAGGGTTGCGTTACCTGTTCTGCCATTTGAGACTGCGAGAATTTTGCTTCCATCTGAAGCAGTTTTCAAACATGTCAGGGCAATTGGCGGCGAGAAGACACCGCTTTCAGGCTCATATCTGGTGGAATGTGGTCAAGAACCTGTGCCCTTGACTGATGCCGAATTAACAGACAGGCAAGCTGTAAATCCTGATGAAATCGTTTATGGTTCTTTGAAACCCTATCCCGGAGAATTATTTGCTGATGTTTCTATTCAGCGTAAAATGGGCTATCAAATCCTCCTCTTGAATCTTCACCCTGTGGAATATGTACCTGGAACTGGAAAGCTGTCCTACTATGAAAGCATCACGTTAGAGGTTGAAGTAACATCAAAGAGTGGAAGTGAGACATCTGCATACACTGGCCATCTGCAGCAACGTAAGATAGTTGAAAGCATGGTGGATAATCCCGAGGCGATGGAATCTTACTCCCTATCTGAGCAGACTCCAACCTATCAGTATGTGATTATTACGAATGAAGAGCTGAATAGCACATCTGAACCATTCAACTTCCAGGCTCTAAGAGATAAC
>JAGLZJ010000111.1 GCA_023131555.1 Candidatus Bathyarchaeota archaeon
CTTGGTCACGTAAGAAACAACAAGCAGTGGGTTTGGTGGGGCGAAGATTTGGGGGGGGTACGCAGTTAAATGGTGCCGGAAGGCGTAGTGGCTCTCCTGGAGATTCTCCTATTTCCAGGGTTCCTCTTCCTCATAGCTTTAGCCTTCTTCTATGAGTGGATAGACAGAAAACTCCTTGCTAAGCTTCAAAACAGGTACGGTCCACTCTACACAGGTCCTTCAGGCCTGCTTCAGCCCTTCGCGGACTTCATTAAGTTGCTCTCTAAAGAAGACATTACACCTAAAGCAGCAGACAAGCTTATGTTTAGTTGCGCACCACTGTTGCTGCTGTCTTTTCCCCTCTTAGCGTTATTCCTCGTCCCTGTCAATGGTTTGACAGCCCTCATCAGCTTCGAGGGCGACTTGGTTTTTCTGATGTTTTTGTTCACCTTGATAGCAGCCACCATTTTCATCGCTGGCTGGAGCTCAGTAAACAGGTTTAGCACGGTTGGGGGCGTAAGAGCTGCATTCCAGATGCTTGGATATGAGATTCCAATGACTCTTGCAATGGTTGGTCCGACAATTGGGGCTAGAACCTTGTCCATCAGTCAAATTGTGGGTTGGCAGTCTCACAACGCAACTTGGTTCATCTGGCTTCAACCTATCGGCTTCGTCATATTCGTTATTTGCCTGCTGGCGGAGCTGGAGTTTATCCCATTTGATGCTCCAGAGGCAGAAACAGAGATCGTAGCCGGATGGTCCACCGAATACAGTGGACGGAAGCTGGCGTTGATTCGACTGGGAAAGGATGTGGAGCTTGTGCTCGCTGCGTCGCTAATTACCTCATTGTTCCTGGGTGGTCCCAGCAGTCCATTGCCGATTCCGGCGATTGTAGTTTTTCTCCTCAAGACAACTCTTGCAGTTGTGCTTCTCACGATCTTGCGGGCGTTATTTGCAAGATTTCGTATCGACCAGATGATTGTTGTAGCGTGGAAGTACCTGATACCGATAGCCATTCTACAGATGGTACTGATTCAGCTTGGTTTGGGAAGGTGACAGGGACTTGGCGATGGTAAGAGAACTACTCAAGCATTTGTTCAGGAGCCCTGCCACCTCAAAGTACCCATTTGAAAAAAAAACGTCTTTTAAGGCCGTTAGGGGAAGACCCGTCTGGGACATGAAGCGATGTACTGGATGCAGACTTTGCTTCAGAGACTGCCCTTCTGGGGCTATTGAGATGGTGGGCAAAGGATCGGAAGCGGAGTTTAAACACCATCTTGATCGATGCCTATTCTGTGGGCAATGCGAGGAGGTCTGCCCTGTGGACGCAATTGCTATGACTGATGAGTTTGAGTTAGCCAGTTACGATCGAGCTGGAATGATCATAGAGTTTAAAAGGTAAGAGCATGCGCCTTGGCAAGTCCAGAGATGTTAATGCTCTTCCTCTTCATTTATCTGACTGAGCTAGCCTCTAAGGTGTTTATTGTGTTACTGACTGAGTTCCCTCTTACGTACTTTCGCGTCGCCTAAGATGGATGCGCGTGCAAATATGCTTCGGTTATGCAAAACGCTACTCTAAGAAGATGGCATTCAAACAGAAAAAACCGATGCATGCATGCGTTTAAGCGTAGCCATCAGCCTTGACTTGGGGGTGCAGAGTAACTTAGGCACGCCTCCCCAAACTTCATATCCGACTCATTCCCCTTTGGCGTATGCGGCGCGCAATACCTGTGCTCAGATTCGAGCCATCTTCTCTAGATACGCAGAGTGTGTTTGCGCACGCGCAGGTGTCAAAATGCATGAAGTAGAACATACGATAGAAGCTTTAGTTCTGGCTGCAGGTGAAGGAAGCAGATTAAGAGGTTGCACAAAACATAAGGGTCTCCAACCAGTTGCAGAAATCCCATTACTCGGTAGAGTTCTTTGGGGCTTAAAGCAAGCAGGAGTGAAGAAAGTCTTTGTAGTTGTGGGGTACGAGGGACACAGTATACGGAAGGAAATCGGAGAAGACTATCGGGGACTTGAAATCAGTTACATAACAGCGCGAGACTGGGAAAGAGGGAACCTGTACTCTTTCATGGCGGCCAAAGGAATTTTCCAAAAGGAATTTCTACTCTGTATGGGTGACCACATCTTTGACCCTCAACTAGTAAAATCTCTTATGAAAGCCAAACTTGAAGATGTTCTAGTTCTTGCTACAGACAAAAAATGTTATTCACATGATGACACGAAAGTGCAAGAGAGAGACGGTAGAATTCTCAGCATTGGGAAAAAACTGGATAGTTGGAATTGCGTGGATACGGGTTTCTTTCTGTGTTCACCTAGGATGTTTGACTATGGTGCAAAGGTAATGGAAACAGGGGCATCAGAACTTGCTGACTGTGTTCGACTTGTTGCCACAGATGGATCTGCGCGAGTAGTCGATATAACTGGTAAACGCTGGGTGGATGTGGATACAAGAAGCGACGTCAAAAGGGCAAGAAAGCTTGTTGCTGAGCAATCCCAGAAAGGACGTGGACCATCCGACTTTGTTGCTCATTATATCAACCGACCGATTGAGAATAAAATCATCTATCTTCTTTCTGATTCTTCGATAACCCCGAATCAGGTATCTATATTCGTGAATGTGCTGGCATACACTGTGACTGCTCTGTTTCTCCTCGGCCACCTCTTAGCCGGAGGGATTCTAACGTTCGCAGTAGGTGTAGTGGATGGTCTAGATGGGAAGCTGGCGAGGATACATGGTTGCGAAACAAAACTGGGTCGTATGGAACATGTGTTTGATCTACTGTACGAGTTTTCATGGCTCATAGCGTTAGCTTTCTTTCTGAGTCGCAGTCTAGGTTCAACGCCGTTGATGGTTGCTGCGTGTTCCATAACTTTCATTGCGTTTTACAGGTTTTGCTATGACCAGTTTGGAAGGGCTACGGGAGTTAGTTTGGATGTTTACGGGTCGTTTGAACGTGTTTTTCGTAGAGTGGCAGGAAGAAGGAACATCTACAACGTTTACATCCTGGTAGGAGTCCTTCTAGGAGTGCCGTTTTACTCTCTGATGGGAATCTTGTTGCACTCTGCGTTGACAGCAGTGGTCTACGCTTATAGAGCAGCAGTTCACTTACACGCAGCTGATGAAGTTGGCATGCGCAGGCAGGGAGCTTCTTAGCTGTTCTTCATATGTAAAATGATGCGTGCTCACGTCTGAGAACGGCACTACATTTTAGCTCGCGCGCGCGTTTCTCTTCGCGCTTTTTCTTTCTCTCTTCTTTCCTTCTTTGTCATTGGCTTTT
>JAGLZJ010000112.1 GCA_023131555.1 Candidatus Bathyarchaeota archaeon
ATATCGCCCATTGTTGCTTCCCATCAATTTCAAGGGCACGGTTGAGGGCTTCATCATCAAAGGCTGCAATAGCACAAACACCAGCATCTATCGTCTCAGCAACAAGGTACAGGTTTTGGCACACATGACCCGCGTCAATGTGCAAGTATCGGTAGCCCCTCTCCCCGTAGCGCCACACCATCCTGTATGGGACAGCTGTCCATATGAAGGTCACTGCGCTTGTCTTCACGAACTCCTGGTTCAAGCATGCCCTAGTCACCTCATCAGCTAACCCTGGATCCAAGCTGACCTCTACTAGTTTATGCTTGACAGCTAGGAACCTGTAGAGACCAGAATGTAAGCTTTGAACCCTGTTAACGAGCAGATAGGTCTCAAGGGCATGACGGGCACCAGCGGAGGGCACGTTTCTGAGAGTTACTGACTCCCTCAACACTTCCTTCACACCCTGGGTGCACCATAAAAGGAGGGATAACTCCTCCAGTTTTAGAGGTTGCTCCGAGTATTTCCTAATGCTCCGACGGTTCTCTATCGCTTTTATTAGATCTGTTGTTTCCAAGCGAATATCCTTGGGGTGCGGTAGATCAATAATGGGTTTTGTTTCATCGTACTCTAACTGAAGAGAAGGGCTGTGTAAGCCCCTAAATTGATCTGTTGTTTTCTGGAATCTTAGTTGTGTCTTCTTCATGAATTCTGGACCGATTTCTATTGACAAAAATTCAACACCTCAACCACTTGTGTCCGCAGTAGATCTACTGCCTGAAATAACTCATTTCACATATAATTTCTACGCGAAGATGGTAGGCGCGCGCCCACAATAACCAATCGTCTTACCTTCTGATTTCACCTTATTGGCAACTCTTTAGTGGCGAAGCCACTAAACCACTTAGGCTTTTACGCGGTCGAATTGCTTCGAGATTAATGATAGAAGGGTCTTAGGCAACTATAAATGTCAGCACTCTTCTCTCAACTTTAAGGCTTTTCGGGCGTTAGAGATGGACATCCAGGTTCGAGGCGCAAGATCTCACAACCTGAAGAATATCAATGCGCGATTCAAAGATGGGCTCACTGTAGTAACTGGTGTATCTGGTTCAGGGAAGACCTCTTTGGTCTTCGACACGTTGTATCACGAAGCCCATCGAAGGTTCTTGGAAGTTTTCTTATATGGGCGGTCTGGGCAGAGACTGGCGCCTGCCAAAGTGGGGACCATAACAGGGTTGGGTCCTACAATCGCGGTTGGGCAGAACCTGCTTAATCGGAATCCCCAGTCAACCCTGGCTACGGCGTCTGGACTGCATCCCTTCTTCCGGCTACTCTACTCGAATTATGGAGTACGCCATTGCCTTCAATGCGGTAGCCCACTCAGCATCTTAACCGAGGACGAGATAGTTGAGCGACTCATCACCTTCTCAAGAGAGGAGCATCTGAAGCTGTTTGCCCCCGTTCTGCATCAAGTGAAAGGAAGCCATAGGACATTGCTGAAGGTGTTGGTTGATGGATTTGGTAGCGAGCGGCTTATTGTGGATGGATGCCGTTGGGATGCTAGCCCTCTCGACTCAATGAAACCACATGATGTTGAGGTAGAACTCGGCTTTATCACAGAGTCGACGCCCACGAAGAAGCTTCGGGAAATGCTTCAAGAAGCAACAGCCTTGGGCTCTGGAGCAGTCAGGATACAGGGCGATAAGAACCGCAGGGTGTTGGCGTCGACTCCTATCTGCGCTAATTGTAGAGCTGGATTCGGAAAGCTTGAACCAACTTACTTCAATCAACCATGCCCATACTGCAAAGGAGAAGGATGCACCCGGTGCGCTGAGACTGGCATGCATCCTCAAGCAGCATCCGTACGCTGGGAGGGCATGCGTTTCCCTGAACTGCAAAAACTCACGGTTGACGAAGCCCACTCTCTCTTCACAAAGGCAGTCTTGCCGTCAACTGCAAATCGGCTGAGCTCTGAGATTCAGCGACGTCTCGATGCCTTGGTACATGTAGGTTTAGGGTACCTCACTTTGGATCGATCCGCTCCAAGTTTGTCTAGAGGCGAGTCCCAGCGAGTTCGCCTTGCTATCTCCTTATCCAGCCGACTGGAGGATATGCTTCACGTTTTAGACGAACCCACAATCGGTCAGCATCCAGTAGATGTAGCTCGATTTCTACCTGCCTTCAGAGACCTGCCGGGGCCTGTTATCTACATCGAGCATGATCGATGGGCAGCAGCAAAGGCAGATCACGTCGTCGACTTGGGACCTGGAGCGGGGAAAGACGGCGGAGAGGTAATCTTCACAGGGTCCCCAGCAGAATTGTGGAATGCGAACACATCTACAGGGAGATACTTCAGCCTTCGGAACCGAGTGACAGCTCTAAAGCCACGTCCGCCACCTGACAGATTTCTCATAATCAAGGGGGCAACGAAGCACAATCTGAAACACTTTGATGTTAAGCTACCGATTAGCCGCCTTACGGTTATCACTGGTGTGTCAGGGTCAGGAAAGAGCACGCTGGTCGAACATGTGCTTCTGCCAACATTGAAGGAAAAGAAGCCTATTGGCTGCGAAAGAATTGAAGGTCCTGCGATCAAACCAGTAATGGTTGACCAAAACCCTATAGGAAGAAACCCTCGATCGAATCCCGCTACCTACACGAAACTCTCCGACATCATACGAGACCTTTACGCGAGAGCCACAGGCTTGTCCAAGTCTCACTTCTCCTTCAACCGCCCCGAGGGCGCCTGTCCCACCTGCAAAGGAATCGGCGCGACAGAGATCCGAATGCGGTACTTGCCATCAATCTGGATTCCTTGCGTTGACTGCGATGGTCAACGCTTTAACGAAGAGATATTGGCTGCCGTTGTTGAATTCGGTGACCAGAAACTGTCCATCGCAGACTTGTACTCCCTTTCAATCAAGGAAGTCGGCGGCCATGTGCTAAAGTCACCTTGGCTCACTCAACCTCGCAGAGAAGCAGCACATCGAATCCTTCAAGCCCTTGACGATGTAGGTCTCGGATATTTAGAACTCGGTCAACCATCCCCCACCCTTTCAGGAGGTGAAGCTCAGCGAGTTAAGCTAACCAAATACTTGGGACGGGACCGATTGAGTAATCGACTGATTATCCTTGATGAACCCTCAACGGGGCTCCATGCCCAAGACTTGGACGGGTTGCTCAGAGTACTCGACCGCCTGGTTCGAAGCGGTGCAACAGTCGTTATTGTTGAACATAACACTGACATCATCCAGGCTGCTGACTGGATCATTGATCT
>JAGLZJ010000113.1 GCA_023131555.1 Candidatus Bathyarchaeota archaeon
AAGCGAACATTATTGTAGGATGGAGACCGACCAAGGAGCTCTTGCGCTCAGCCGAAGACCTCGATCTAGTCATAAATCCTGGAGCGGGGGTTCAACACTTAATAGAACTATTCAGGGAGCTGGCTTCCTCCCGAGAGATCCTTCTCGCTAACTGCCATGGCAACTCGTACTTTGTAGCTCAACACGCTGTAACTCTGCTTCTAACGTTGACAAACAGAGTAATCTCTCACCATAATTGGATGGTAGAAGGAGAATGGAGAAAACGGGACGAAGATGCTGCATCTTCTCCTCTTAGAACACGAGTCGTCGGTCTTCTGGGGTATGGCGCTGTCAACAAGAAAGTCCACAGTTTCCTAGCGAACTTTGCCTCGAGATTCGCCATACTTCGCCGAGACTGGGGAAAAACCCCAGTTTCGCTACCCACCTCATCAAAAAGGTTCAACCATGATGAACTCCATCCTTTTCTGGAGGAAATCGACACCCTCATTATTGCACTTCCACTAACTTCACATACGAGAGAACTAATCGGGGAAAGAGAGCTTCAGCTCTTGGGTTGTAGTGGACTCCTTGTCAACGTAGCTCGTGGACAGGTTGTCAAGGAAGAGGCGTTGTACCAAGCTCTGAAGAACAAAGTTATCTCAGGTGCAGCAATTGATGTTTGGTACAACTATCACCCTGATCCCGATAGTGAAGGTCGTAGGTACCCATTTTCGGAACCTTTCCACAAGCTTCCCAACGTGGTTTTGTCTCCTCATCGCGCTGCATCTCCTTTTGAAGATCTTCAACGCTGGGATGAGGTCATCGATAACATTGCGAGATACGCCAAAGGTGACAGGAACCTGTTGAACTTAGTTGATCTTCAGAAAGAATATTGACGACGAGAGCGTATGAAATCATCTGCCTTGGAGCGTCCGATGGGTCACTTTTCTCTTCGGTTAAATACACATCTTAAATTCTGGAAGGCTGAACTAGTAAGCGGTGATCGAAGTTAGTTAATGAAGGAGATGAAGCTCCAGACTTCACTTTACTAGCTGATAATGGACAGAGTGTGTCTCTGAAGAATTTCAAAGGCAAGCGAGTGTTGCTGTATTTCTACCCGAAAGACGGGACCCCAGGATGCACAAGTGAAGCCATTGAGTTCAGGGACGCAATCAAAGAGTTTGAGAAAGAAGACGTGGTTATACTGGGAGTGAGCAAAGACAGCATCAAGTCTCACCTGAAATTCAAGCAGAAACATGAGTTGCCCTTCACTCTGCTCAGCGACCCCGAAGGAAAGGTCTTGGATCTCTATGGAGTGTGGAAGAAGAAAAGCCTCTATGGCAGAACTTTTCTGGGCACAGAACGAACCACCTTCCTGATTGACCAAAAAGGAATTGTGGAGAAGGTGTACCGAAAGGTGAAGGGACACGCCCAAGCCTGCCTTCTCGACTTATCCCACAAATACACGCACGAAGCGGCTCCAGAGTAGCAATTGACCCATGAGTTCACAGCATCGAACTTGTCTGCCTAGTCCCCCTTTTTAAAGTACGAGAACATCTTTCATCATTGAGATAGCTTGTGATGGAAGACCGACGTTTGGAACCGATTTTCAAGAGGCGCAGTATACGAAAGTATTCTGCTGAGCTAGTGGATGAACAGGACATCGAGAAAATTCTCAAAGCTGCTATGTCAGCTCCATCCGCTTCAAACCGAAAGCCTTGGCAGTTTATTGTGGTTACCCAACGGCAGAAGTTGGACGCATTGGCAAAAGCTCATCCCTACGGAAAAATGCTTTATGAAGCCCCACTCTGCATCGTAGTCTGTGGCGAACCAGAGACCTCTCCCCCTTCTTGGGTTCAAGACTGCTCATTAGCCTCCGAGAACCTGCTCTTGGCTGTAGCTGCTTTGGACCTTGGAGCTGTCTGGCTTGGGGTACACCCCAGACAAGAGCGGATTGATTTCGTAAGGAAAACATTCGACATTCCCGACAACATCGTGCCTCTGAACCTGATTTCTATCGGTCATCCTGCAGAAACCAAAGAACCACGCACGCAATATGATGAGGTACGCGTTCATCATGACCACTGGTAGCTCCCATAAACTCTAGCAACTTCCGTTACTGTTCGACGCTGGATTCATATCTGCCCCTATGATTTCATGTGTATTCTTGCGACAGGGTTTAATCTGATGCGCGTGCGTACCACTATATTTAAGAGAGACCCAATTTCAAATGGATCTCGTTGCAAAAGAGAGTTGAACCAATGTCTGAGAAAGAACCGATAAAAGAAGAACCGATAAAAGAAGAACCGATAAAAGAAGAACCGATAAAAGAAGAACCGAAAAAAGAAGAAGCACCAGTAAAAGTCGAGAGTCTGACCCCTACATCAAAATCTGTGAACACGACTGTCAAAGTCGTCTCCAAAGGAGAGGTTAGAAGTGTCTCTGGGAGAGACTACAACATACGTAGAGTCGCAGACGCCCTCGTAGGGGATGAAACCGGATGCCTGTACATGACCCTTTGGGAGGACAAAATCGACGAGGTTGACGAAGGCAAAGCATTGCGCATCAACAATGGATACATTAATCTGTTTCGAGGAAACATGCGTCTGAATATTGGGAAATACGGCAACCTCGAGGTACTTGACGAATCCCCAATAGCTGAAGTGAACACTGAGAACAATCTGTCTGACAAGCGATATGAACAAGAAAGACGCTATCGATCATACGGCGATCGAAGGCGCTACTAGCAAAGAACCTACTAAAACGCAGACGTAGCATTCACCCACCTTAAGAAATGCGCGCGCGTGGAAGCCCACGCGTGCCGTAGAGTTTTTTAGTGCAAAGACAATAACCGAAATTCACCTCATTCTACTCAACCTGCGTGCCTCGGAGAAGATGCTTCAGTCAGACGTATGCGGGTCTAGTCGAGTGAGTGCTTCGAATACCTCATCTATGTTGGTAATTGGTTTGCCACAGACGAAGTTTTGGCATAAGTATAAGGTGGTCTTATTATCCACCCTTTTCATGTCCTTCGTGAACTCTGCAAGATTCTCCAGATCCGAATCTTCTTTCTTCTTAAGTAGAACCGTCTTATTGGGGAGGAATCTGCCTCTTATAGCACGGAGTGTCCTTTGAGTCAAGCACTCCTTCGGGCTGCCCACCACTACTATCTCTTGGGTTGGTCCAAAGAAGAAAAATAACGCCGTCGCAAACATTGTGTTCTGAGCCAGAGCATTCTCATGGGCGTTCTTAACGCA
>JAGLZJ010000114.1 GCA_023131555.1 Candidatus Bathyarchaeota archaeon
GCTTACGATCATCATGTTCAATCAAAGAATCAAAGATGGCCCCTGAACTGCACCCACATCAACCCCCTAACCTACAGCCTGGGAAACATGCCAGCATGCGTCTACTCAAACGTACTCTACCGTCACTATGTAAAGCGGGATGATGCAGACTGGGTTGCTGCAGTCGGCGTCGTCGCAGATCACAGAACCCGAGAATGCGCGTCCCTCATTAAGAAAGTTGGAAAACGCTACCCCCACCTGTACCCGTTCAAAGAAGCCACCCACGCCCTCGCCGCTAAATCCCCACTCATGACAATGGCCAACCTGGTCAACGCAGGCTATCAGCACTCCGACTGGCCCGGTGCCCGAATCGCAGTCGAAGCACTCAAGGAAACCCTGCAGTCAGCGGACCCTTCAGCCTTACTCGAAGGGAGAACCGAGAAAACCCGTCTCCTCCACAGATTCCGAGAAGAAGTCAGCCACGAGCTAGAGCACTACCTGCGCAGCTTCGACGATGAGGTAGAGGAATATCCAGATCATCACTTAGCCATCTACTATATGAAACCGAAGTTAAACATCACAAGCCAGATAGCTAACCAACTCCCGGACAGAAAACCCGGCATGGTAATTGCCGTTGTTTCGCCTGAGACAAAGGACACCTTGAAGGTTTCATTGAGAAAAGAGAGAAATCTCGGGCTTGACCTTTCAAACCTGGCAGAAACAACGACCGCGACGCTTGAAGGCGGGTCTGGAGGTGGGCATCCTGACGCTGCGGGCTGCGTGTTTCTTAGGAAGGACTTTGATGTTTGGAAAGGTCGAACCCTGAGCTACCTGAAGCGGACATTCTCGTAAGGCGTTAGTAGATGCGTGACGGTTACTCGAACCCTGTTACTGTGACATCGAAGCTGAAATTCGTTACATCACTGACAGCGGTGTCCACAACTAAGGTTATTCTTGCTCTAGCAACAGAACCAACGCCTAACTCGGTACCCTCGCGGTCCCAGCTGACGGTCAGGTGATCTGAGGCTAAATCCGGCTCCCAGTCATCCACGCTCATGTTCAGCGTGATGGAAACCGAACCTTCATTTCGAATGTACATGACTACTTCGTTGCTTGAACCCGGCTCGACGAATCCCCAGTCAATCGAGGATAATGCCCTTTCGCATCCGTAGTCTGAGTAGACGCCGACTCCGACGGCATCGATTTCAATGTTTCCTTGATTCATGATTGTTCTGCTGGGGAAGAGCACAGTGGCGGCCAGAACCATAGACGATGTGCCGAGAACTGCGACCATTATAACGATCAGAGATGAAGCCCTGCTGATTGCCATGAATGGAGTAGGATGTATTGAGTCTTAATAAATATTACTGCTCACCCGTCCTCCACAAATACACACACCTACCCGCATCAAGAAATGTGGCAATATGTCCCCAGATGAAATATGGACTCTTACGAAACACTCCTTTTAACTCCCCCACAGCGTGGGTGTTATAGACAACTCTTCTAGACAAGGTGTGAAAAATTGATAAACTGGGATTCCCCGCGGAAACGCAGGGACCGTCTCTATATTATTGCGGAAATGCTCGACATCGCGAAAGAAGGGGCACTAAAGACCCAAATCATGTACAAAGGGAACCTGAGCTTCTCCCAGCTAAACATATACCTCAAGTTGCTTCTGGACACGAATCTGCTCGAAACCATGCAAAAGGGCAGAAAGACCATCTACAGAACCACAGAGAAAGGTCTGGAATACATGCAGAGTTACAAAGCGGTTCTTGAGACACTCAATGAGGATACGGGTGAAAACCTTCCTCGCATAAAGGGCGGACCCACAATCTACTGGGTCAAACGACCCTAGCCTGCCCCGCTGCGATCTACCAAGAAGCCCCAAGACTTACATTTCCGCCCATGATACCGAGTCGTGCACCCGTAGGAATCATAAGGTATGATTGACCGAGCACAGATCCAGATACCATCCATCGATCAAACCCGTGCGCACAGTCAAAAAAGCAAACCTAGCTGAGCACAATGCGATGGAGGCCTCTCCTTAACGGTAAAGAAAGGAAACCTGAAACGACTCCACAGATGCAAAAAAACAGGGTAACCAGCCCTGCGCTCTATCTTCTTCTAGTACTTCCTTTCATTATTGCCACGGTCTCCTGGCATTACTTCCCTCAACTAGCTGAATGGCTCTCACTGAACCTCATTGGATACGAACCCACAGTCGAAGCCGCAAACTGGCTCTGGCGCGCTCTAATCATAGGCTACTACACGTGGTTCACCTACCTATCCATCGCCGTTGGTGGCTCACTCGCTATCGCTGCTTGGCTGTCCCGACAGAAAGCCAGCAGGAGCATGCATGCAATTGCCTTCTACCCAATGGTCTCATTCATCGTACCAGGGTTCAACGAGGCTAAGCTGCTCCCACAATGCATAAAGAGTCTATACAATAGCGCTGTCAGCTATCCCGGACCAGTCGAGATAATAGTCGTGGATGACGGAAGTGGCGACTATACATACGAGACTGCTTCAGCAGCCTTCCAACTGCACTCAAGAAAATTCCCGCGAGTCAGAGGGCGCGCAATAAGACACACAGCGAATCTAGGAAAAGCGGAAGCTCTCCGTACCGGAGTCAACTGCGCCCAAGGCGAAGTCATAGCCCTGGTCGATGCCGATTCATGGTGGAGCGCAGAATCACTAAAGTGTCTAATAGAATATATGTACGCTAACGGGAAAGCCGCCGTCACCGGCTATGTCCATCCTGAAAGCAGTGATGGCAACCCACTCATAATTCTGCAACAACTGGAATACAGCCAGAGCTTGGCAATTTTCAGATGCGCACAGGCACTGAGAAACGCCGTACTAGTTATCCCAGGCGCTCTGGGACTTGTTGATGGTAACATCCTGCGTAACATATTGAACAGCAAACGCATGCAGTCTGTAACCGAGGACTTCGAGATCACTCTGGAACTACACTCCAGAGGCTACACAGTAGGGTACTTGAATTCAGGTCGAAGTGCAACAGCTGCGCCTGCTTCGATCCAAAGCCTCTGGAAACAGCGGACCAGATGGTTCACAGGTTGGCTACATAACACGTTGGGAATCCATAGAAACCTGCTACTTAAGAAACGCTGGCCAAGTCTGCTGTTGATGCTTTCTCTTGTACTCGAATACCTCGGTGCATTCGTGGAGCTCTCCGCAATCTGCGTCTTCCCAGCGCTCTTTGGCTTTGCCCCGGATCATGG
>JAGLZJ010000115.1 GCA_023131555.1 Candidatus Bathyarchaeota archaeon
GTCTGAATCTGCGTCTCCACGCCATCTTAACCACTAATAATAACGAATCCGCAACTTTTATATATTACTGTGCATAATCTAACTAATGTAAATGTGCATAAACACACAAATGGAGGTGAATGAAAACATGCCAAGAGGAGATAGAACAGGCCCATGGGGTTCAGGACCAATGACTGGAAGAGCGGCAGGTTACTGCGCTGGTTATCCCGTTCCTGGATTCATGAATCCTGCACCTGGATATGGCAGAGGACAGGGCTTCAGGAGAGGATGGGGCAGAGGACGAGGTAGAGGTTTCGGTAGAGGCTATGGAAGAGGTTGGCGGGCATATCCACCACAGAATCAACAACCTTATCCACCTCTCGCGTACCCGCTAGCACAACCACCCTATCAATACGCTTACCCCCCAAGATACCCACCAGTAACACAATCCCGAACTCCAGAGCAGGAAATCCAAGCGTTGGAAGACTGGAAGAAAGAACTGGAAGCCGAAAGAGCAGACCTTGAAGAAGAAATGGGTAAAATCGCTTCCAGAATGGAAGAACTAAAAGCCACAGTTGAGCAGGGGAAGAAGTAGCGGGACCATGAATCCATGAAACAACAAGCAAGAGGATTTGAATACAGGGGTATGGGAATGTCTTTGAACCTCCTAGAGAACCTAGGGAAGAGACAGAGGAGGGCAACGTCTACCCATGCCTTCACATTTTTCAGGGGGGAGTCAATTGAAGAAAAAGTCTAGAATAGCTATAGCAACGACTGGGAAAGCGGGACTGAAAGATAGCGTTTCAGAGGTGTTCGGCAAGTCGAAGACTTTTACCATTGTAGATGTTGAAAACGGGGACATCAGAGAATCACGGGTTATCGAGAACCCTGCCTTTTCCTATGAACATGGAGCAGGCCCAATTGCAGTTAAAGAATTGGTAGACAATGGTGTTAATTTAGTGGTTTCTTCAGAGCTAGGCCCCGGAGCCTCATCAATACTACAGCACCATGACGTATCCGTGTTTATAGTAGAAGCTGGCACTGAAGTCACAAAAGCCATTGAAAATGCGCTTAGAAAAGTAAAGAAGTAGCCTGCTGATCGCTGAAGCGACCGACATCAATAGGAGATGGCGAGAATGAGAACAGAAAAGGAAGTCAGAGAGCAACTGGAAAGATTGAGAAGTCAAAGGAAGATTGAAAGCCCTTATATTGAAAGCAAGCAAATCGCTTGGCACGCAGCGAAACAGGCTCTCGAGTGGATTCTTGAAGAGGAGAATCATCTTCTAACCTATTGACCCAGATAGCACGCGCATACTAGAAAAGGAGGGAGGTGATGCCTTTGTTCAACCGAATCCTAGTACCGCTGGACGGCTCTGAGCATTCACTGCGAGCTCTTGAGATCGCAGCTGAAATAGCGAAGAACTTCGATTCTCAATTAACCTTGATCCACGTATATTCAAGGACACCTGTAGTAAATGTATCACCCTTTCTTATGAAAGACTCCATTGCCTTAGCACAAGAAACCGCTGCCACAGTCGTTGAAGCAAAACGCAAAACAGGTTCTGAAATCTTAGCAGAAGGCGAAAAAAGGGGCGATGCAAAAGGGATTCAGACTGAGAAGCTGCTCAGAGAAGGTCACACAATCGAAGAAATCCTCAAAACTGTCAAAACAGGTGAATTCAGCCTGATTGTAATGGGCGCCAGGGGCTTAAGTAGGATAAGAGAAATCCTCCTCGGAAGCGTAAGCGATGGAGCCACAAGACACGCACCTTGCCCAGTTCTTGTCATCAAGCAACAAGCACCTAAGGAGTAGTAATAATGGTTGAAGTGAAGGTAGATCCTGAGAAATGCACTGGTTGCGGTACTTGTGTGGATAGCTGCCCAGTAGACGTTTTTGAGATGAAGAACGACAAATCAGTACCAGTGAGGCAGGAAGAATGTCTTGTCTGCAGGGCTTGCGAGGTTCAGTGCCCAGAAGGGGCAATAGAAGTTCTGGAGTGAAGTAGGAGAGTTCGGGACGCGTGCGCAAGGGAGGAATATATCTATGAAAATCTCGATTTCGGTAAAGGAAGCAATGGACACTAACGTGGTCTTTATTGATGCAAAGATAACAGTTATGGATTCGCTTAAAATGATGTTTCAGAACAATGTTTGGTCCATCGTTGTCAGTAAAGGAGGTCTGCTCGAGGGGGTCGTAACTGAACGGACATCCTAAGAAAGTGTATAATAAAGGGAATTATCCCCGACCGTTTGCCTGTGGAACAAATCATGAGTGCGCCTCTGATAACTATCGATCCCGATGCACCTGTAGGAGACGCAATGAAGCTCATGGTCATGCATGCATGCTCTGAAAATAAGAACAGATGCACGCGCGTAAGCTATGGGCAAAGATGGAATACTAAGATCATGGTTCCGACTCCTGCAAGCATTAAAAGGAATTGCAGCATAGCAGACTTGAATCCTGGCTTTGAATGTAGTTCTGGGTATAAATCTGTCAAAGCAATGTAGAGAAAACTTGACGCTGAAAAAGCCATAACATAAGGAATTGCAACAGCCACAATCTCCAGAGCATAATAAGCCAGAATCGCCACTGGAATAGTGCTTAAACTGGATAGAACATTAAGCAGGAGCGCTTTTCTTTTCGAATAGCCACCATGAAGGAGTATTGCAAAATCACCTACTTCTTGAGGGATTTCATGAGCAATGATGGAGATACCTACGGCAATGCCAATAGGTAATGAAGACAGGAAACTTGCAGCAATAACAAGACCGTCTGTGGCATTATGAAATGCGTCTCCGATGAGAATCATAGGCCCTGCTACTCCATGTACTGGACACTCTACATCATGACAATGACGCCAAATTACTAACTTCTCAAGAAGGAAAAAAACGATGATCCCTACTAAGACAGTCGATAGAACCACAATTGGAGAGGCAGTTTCAATTGCGCTGGGCATTAAACCCAACAAAGCAGCAGTGAGTAGAGTCCCAGTAGCGTAGGAGATCAGACAAGGTACCAGAATCTTCTGGGCGCCTTCTCGAAGCAAGAGAAAAGCAGTAGCTGTAATGATCGCGCCAACGCTACCTAGGAGGCTGAACAACACAATCCAAAGTATGAGCATTTTTCCACACCTGATGTAAACGATTCAAAGTTTAAAGTATTGATAGAGGAGTTGCGATTCATGTAGGTCAAGGTGTAAACATTTGCCTATTGCAGTTGATAAGCGAGCGAGTTGGTGTT
>JAGLZJ010000116.1 GCA_023131555.1 Candidatus Bathyarchaeota archaeon
CGGTTGCTTCCAACAGGGCATGCTTCCAGGCACAAGCCGCATGATGGTCGCGTATTCAGGTATTGCTGACAGGCGTACTTGTTGATCCTGTAAGGTTCACCCTGACTTGGCTCTTCTAAAGCCTTTACTGGGCAAACAGAGATGCAGGGTTTTTCACAGTGTTTGCAGAAGTCTACTTCAAGGGGTTCATCATGTGCCACTTCGGCGTTGGTTACTATGGCGGCTAGTCTGAGTCTGGGACCAAATTGAGGTGTTATCAGCAGACTGTTGCGTCCAATAACTCCCAGTCCGGCTTGGATCGATAAGTGTTTCAGCGATAGAAGCCCCATGAGGTAACGTTGATCGGTTCCTCCTGCTGAAGCCATCTGATGATAAGCTCTTAACCCCTTCTTCTCCAGAAGTCTTGCTAGGCTGTATCCCACGCGATCGATTTCCTGTGAGATGAAGGTATTGTGTCCCTGAAACATGCGCTGTCTCGGAGAGGTATCAAAGTAGTCTCCGTCCGATCTAAGAAGGTCTGTCTGGGCGTCAAGCATCTTTATACCGAGAACGACAATCGATTTCGCATCAGGCAGTACGTCGCTTGGGCGATGCCCTTTTGGCGCATCATTAAGTGAGTTACCGGAGGCGACTCCGAAGAGGTCTGCTCCAAGCTGGACAGACAGTCTTTTCAACGCTTCCTTCAGTACCATACAGTTCCCTCTGAAATTTCTCGCAGAGAATAATGAGCGCTTCTATGTATAAATTCCTGTCACTACACGCACAACTACCCTACGATGCGCGCGCGGAAGAGCTACGTGATATCATAACCCATGATGTGGGAAAATCGTTCTCTTGACGTCTTTAATAACCTCTTGAACCTGCTTGTGGATCTGCGGATTCTGCATCTTTAGATCTGGATCCAGGAGCCTGCGATATGCCTCGCTATTCTTCGGTTTGACTCCTGCTATAGTCATAAAGATCAGTGCCCAGCACCTGGAAACGTTGCTGGGTTCATACCCTCCGCCACCGAATATCAGGTATTTTCCATCAGAGAACTCGTGGGCTAATCTGTGAAGAGCGGAGCTTACTTCGAGGTAGGATTTTGTGGTCAGAGATAGACCGACGAGGGGATCTTGATAGTGCGTGTCCACTCCGAATTGGTTCAGCAAAACCTCCGGTTGATATTTTTCTATTAGAGGCGGGACGATCTCACGGAAGGCTTCCTGATAGGCTTCGTCGAAGGTTCCCATCGGCAGCGGAACATTCACTGAGTAGCCTTTTCCTTTCCCCTCTCCGATTTCGTCAACAGTTCCAGTTCCTGGATAGAATCCTCCGAGGACGCCTCCACCATACCTGTGGAGTGAGATTGTTAGAATAGGTTCATTGTAGAATGCTATTTGTGTTCCATCTCCATGGTGTCCGTCGACGTCTACGATGGCAATCCTCTTGACTCCATGCTTTTTCTGAAGGTATCTGGCAGCTATCACCACGTCGTTGAATACACAGAAACCTGCAGCGCTGCCCTCTCTTGCATGGTGAAAGCCTCCGCCCACGTTGAAAGCGTGCTCAACTTCACCGTTCATGATCAGTTCTGCTCCCAGAATCGATCCTCCAACCTTAGCGCATGACGCTTCATAGATTCCTTTTCTTGCAGGGGTGTCTCCATAGTCAAGATAACCCGAATCCGCCTTGCACTTCTTCTGCACCATATGGATGTACTCTTCTGTGTGACCAAGCCTCAGTTCTTCTACGGTAGCGTGATTAGGTGTATAGTGCCTCACATTCTCATCGAAGACCCCGAGTCTCTTGAGGAGCTCAAATGTGTCCTTGTACCTCTTTGGTTTGAGAGGATGCCCGGCCCCAAAGTCGTAACGCAGATAATCCTCATGATACAACAGTGCAGTTTTACAGGTCATGTCATTCCCCCCTAAGGTGCTATGATCATAAGAATACATGTGTCGATTGCCGGATGGCCGCTTATCTTCCCAACGAGGTTTGGACTGATGGATAGTCTAGGTTGACTCTGACCGGGCTCTACCCCGCCATATAAGGAAGATGCCTAGTGCCAGGAACCAGAGCGCAGAGAAGAGATGCAGTAAGCCTCCTGATGCTCCGTATGCGAAGAAGCCTCCAGCAATGACGCTGAAGACTAAGCAGATACATCCCAGTGTCATGAGTAGTCTCTTCAATTTGCACTCTCTTTTGTTGCGCGCGCGGTTTGTTGCACGCTGGTTCTTGCATTTGGCTACTGATTAGTTCTTCATAACAGTTTTCTTTCCATCGACGGACATTGTTTTTGCGAGGTTGATTTCTTGGGTCTGGCTATGTTAATACTTCCTCTTTACATGTCAGTTGCTTGGAGCTTAATCGTCAGCTATCAGTTGTTTACTCAGGTAGCTGTATACTCATTCAATGATTATCTTGGCAGGGTGTGGCCTTCACTCGGTGGACTTTTGAACACTCGGATTGAGACCGTGGTTTTCATTCACGCTTTTGCCTGGATCTTCGTTCTTGCATCTGTGCTTCCTTCAATAATCTTGGGAAAGAGTAGAAGCATTTTACTGCAATTCTTCCTATGCTTGACGTTGACTTTTGTAGCTGTTGCGATGGAAGACATCTTGATTATGACGATCGGAGCAGCCTTTTCTTTTGTGCGCGCGAGCGCAGCTATGTGGTTTCAGAATCCGGCTATCGCGTGCCTATATCTCTCTGCACCATACGTTTTCATGGCTTATCTAGATATACGCTCAAGACGGGACAGAAGAAAAGAAGAAGAGAAGGAAGCCGCTGAAGCCCTGATTCTTGAACGCGTCCTCCACAGTGATCAAGAGGGCAACCGCAAACCTGTGGAACAGAAAGCGCCAGCTTCACAATGAGATGCGCATAGGCGCGTGGTGCTTTCACTATCTATTTAAACGAAGTATCCAATTAGGCAACTATGGATCAAGCGGCGCAGAATGTCGTAACCAGTAGGGAGATGAAGGCGCTTGAGATCAATGCTGAATACTGCGGTCTCTCACGTTTGCAGCTGATGGAGAACGCGGGCAACGCCTTAGCTTCCGAGATTTCCCTTCGCTTTCCTTCTCGAAAGACGAAGCTAGTGTTCTTCTGCGGATTAGGCGGTAACGGAGGTGACGGATTCGTAGCCGCACGCCACCTCCTTTCCCTAGGTTACTCCGTCCAGGTTGTTCTGGCAGGACGCGCTTCCCAGATTAC
>JAGLZJ010000117.1 GCA_023131555.1 Candidatus Bathyarchaeota archaeon
ATGCGTAATCCCAACAAGTGATGGAGGCTACGCATTAACGGGTTACACGGATCCGTCTGGTATAGGAAACCATAACCTGTGGATGGTGAAAACGGATAAGCAGGGCAATCACGTGTGGAACAGAACCTTCGGAGGCTCACTGGCGGATGTCGGGTCCTCTATAATCCAGACCCCTGACGCGGGATATGTGGTAGCAGGCAATACGAGATCTTTTGGCGCTGGAAACGATGACGTGTGGTTGTTGAAAACAGATCGGTTTGGAAATTACGTGTGGCATCGAACCTACGGCGGAACCGATCATGATTATGGTAAAACTGTGGTGCAGACGAGTGATGGCGGCTACGCGATAGCCGGCTACACGAAATCTTTTGGCGCTGGAGGCTTGGATCTTTGGCTAGTTAAGACAGATGCATGGGGAAACCATCAGTGGAATCAAACCTATGGAGGAACGCAGTACGATTGGGGGATGTCTGTGGTGCAGACCAGTGATGGAGGATATACAGTCGCAGGCTACACGCAATCTTTTGGTGCTGGAAACACTGACATTTGGCTAGTTCGGATCAGTACGGACTCGGGGTTAACGTGGACAGATTCCACAGCAGATTCAATCACATTGTATAGGGGTGCAACCGATTCCCATTGGAGTTTTGTCCGCGTCCGCATCTGGAAAATCAGAGAAACCCCTTAAGCCTTTTTTTCTTTTTTCTATCTCTCTTTTCTGCAATAGAACCTTCTTTCAGAAATATTAAATGCGCGTGCGCACGTAACCCGTTAAAAATGGCGCGGGGTGTGGGATTTGAACCCACGAGGCCCGAAGACCACAGGCTTAGCAGGCCTGCCCCCTACCAGGCTAGGGTAACCCCGCAAAGGTAACTCTACTTCACTTTCTCCGATTTTCTGAGAACCTGCTCAACAGCTTTGCATCATGCGATATTTTTAACTTTGCGTACACGCGCTGTCTAATAACTCACTGTCAATCCTTAACTCCTAGAGGATACTAGTATCCTTTTTGCATTGCATATACGCAGCGCGCGCGTGCATGCAACACATTTTATATTCTCAACATGGATGCATGAAGCATTTGACAAGGTGTTTGCATGAACGTTACTGATGAGATCATTGCTTATTGGCAACAGTTTCAGAAAGAACGCGGGATCACGGACACTTTTACGGGTGCCTGGTCTTTCGGGGACAATCCTGAGCTGACTGATGAACTGTTAGCGCTGGTGTTGATGGGTAAAAAAACAGGAACTGCAACACTGGCTATTGAGCTAGAGCTGGACGAAGAGAAGATGCCCAAGGTAGGGGACTCCAGTGTCATTTTGGACGGGAAGGGAGCGCCTGCTGGAATTATTCGGACCACGTCAGTTGTAGTGAAGCCTTTCAATGAGGTTGACGAAGCTTTTGCCTATTCTGAGGGGGAAGATGATTGTACTTTAAAATCGTGGAGAAGAGAGCACTGGAAATACTGGACTCAAGTAGGCCAGAAAAAGGGATTCACGATGAAGGCGGACCTTTTAGTGATCTGCGAAAACTTTGAACTCATCTATTCAAAACAATCCCTAATGCTTTAATGCGTGCGCATGTCTTTTCGGTAGCTGTGTTGGATTTGTGCCTATTCCACTCTGGCGTGCTAACCACGTTTGCGCACAAGTCCGCATAGAACTTAATTAGACCGCCAGTGCTTTCCCTTGAATTGAATGAATGTAATTGACGGCGACGATTGATGGATGCTCTTCAGAATTGCAGCTGGTTGGAAAATAATCCTGACTCCATAAAAAATGTGAGAAAGGAGCCTCTTGTTAAGTGCCTGAGCAAAGCGGAGGCTTTGATGCAGAGTGAGCCTGCTCTCCTAGAGTTGGAAGGAAACTTGGTTTTCGTTGGTGATACGCATGGAGACTTCACCGTTACGAAGGAGATCACTCGTCTCTTCTTCAGGGACAAAACACAGAAGCTCATATTCTTAGGAGACTATATCGATCGTGCACCTGAAGACATTGGAACTAGCATTCCAAACATCTGCTATCTTCTATTTCTCAAGTGCTGTTACCCGAAGAACATCTTCCTTCTTCAGGGCAACCATGAAGCAACCTACGCCATCCCCTGCCATCCATATCAGTTCAAGGATGAGATCGAGAGTCTCTATCCCGGGCTTCATGAACGCTTCTTGAAAATCTTCGCTCAGATGCCTCTAATGGTGCTGGCGAACAATGTCTTTGCCGCTCACGGAGGAATCCCCAAGAAGTACAGGCTTGAAGAACTGAGACACCTCCAGAAAAGCGACCTATATGCATTGGAGGCTGTCACTTGGAGTGATCCTGAAACCTCAAAGAACTACCGTGGCGCAGGGTACCCCTTCTCCTCAAGAGATGTTGAAGAGTTTCTTGGAGAAGTCAAGGCCAAGATCTTCCTGAAGTCCCATGACTATAACACTCTGGGATTCACTATCTTTAATGGAAAATGCCTCACAATCTTCTCTTCAAGAAGATACCGCGAAAATGGGAATAAAGGAATACTGATCGCCAGAGCCAACGGAAACATCGAAGACCTGAATGGGCTTGTTGTAGAAGAACTCAAGGGAAGCCAATGGAAAAAATATAATATCCAACGATTATGAACCGGGAGTCTCCGAGAGGTTGCGAGCTTCGCTGAGAGCTTCATATCTGCTACCCATATCCTTATAGCAGAAAATCTGAGAGTCTAGCACATGCAGATTCTTGTAATATACGATTCGAAGACTGGAAACACCAGAAAAATGGCGACAGCCGTCGCTGAAGGCGCCAAGGAAATTGCTGACATAAACGTGGTCATGAAATCAGTAGAGGATTCAACTAATCAGGATCTGCTGGAGTCCGATGGAATTATCATCGGGTCACCAACATATTACGGTCAAATGTCTGGCAGAATCAAAACCATGTTTGACAAATCAGTAGCGATCCACGGCAAACTAGAAGGTAAGGTTGGCGCCGCCTTCACAAGCTCAGGAGGCGTCGCTACAGGAGCAGAGACCACCATCATGTCCATCCTTGAAGCAATGCTGATCCACGGAATGATAGTTCAAGGGCGCACTTCCAAAGGCCATTATGGCGCTGCTTCAGTCGGTGAACCACAGCCCAAAGAGAAAGAGAGTTGCAAGAACTTAGGCAGAATGGTTGCCCAACTGGCAAAAAGGTTGAAGTCATCACCACAATAGCCAG
>JAGLZJ010000118.1 GCA_023131555.1 Candidatus Bathyarchaeota archaeon
CCCGGATTTGAACCGGGGTCACGAGAGCCCAAGTCTCATAGCCTAGACCAAGCTAGCCGACAGCCCCGAATGCTTCTTGATTTAGAGCTTATTCTGAGCTTTTTTACTTTGTGTATTGCCTGTATATTTTGTGTATCAGTTAGTGTATAACTTCCTACTTGAGAACTCTTTGTCTCTGTGGATGAAGCACAGCTTTGTAGTTGCTTGGTAAGTCCTGCACGCTTAGGTTCCAATGAGTAGAAGACCTGGATCCTTCCTACGAAAACCATAAATTAGTCAGATAATCGTTATCCTCATTGGATCGGGCGGTAGCTCAGCTTGGTAGAGCTTCCGAGCTTGTCAGCATGTTTGGCAGGCGGAGATGCTGTAGACGTCCACTAAAAAGGTAGGTGTCGTCCAGCCTACTAAGCATACAGCCAATTTGGCAGAAACCGGAGCGTCGCAGGTTCGAATCCCGCCCGCCCGACCAATTGAGCGCTTCCCTGCTCTATTCACCTATGGTGTAATGGTGATCTCTTTCTGCAGGATCGTAGATGTTAGTTTTCTTATCTCGCGCTTTGTTTCCCCAATCTTCTCCTGAATCCGCGTTCTTCTCTTTTTTGTGGGGTCAAGCTTCGCTTCATTTGCATTGATTCGCCTCCTACATTCATCAGCTGCCTTCTGCAATTGCCTGAAGCTCATCTGAGCCATCTGTACCTCTTCAGACATTTTGATCTCTTCACTCTCAGAGAGAATCGCAACGCATTGTCCATAGAACGTATCAAATCCCCCCCTCTCAAGAATTGTCTTGATCTTTTCCAGGGCTTTTCTAAGTCGGCTGGACTTAAGTTTCAGTCTTCCATCATCTGTTGACTGCCTGAGTCCTCGAAGGATCTTCTTAAGAATTGGGTATCCTTCCTCTTCGGTGGCTAGGGCATGATACGGGTCTTCCAAGTATTTCTCAAGCTTCTCCTTCTCCTCAGAGTTCAAGTAGTGGCTCGAAGCCCTCCAGAGATTGGAAAGCTTTGTAAGAGGCTTTTGTAGGCGCCTAAACTCCTGTTTCATTCGAGTTCTCAGCTCTTCGGTCCTCTCCTCGATCATTTCATGAGCTTGCACTTCAGAATGATCTGTAATTGAAGCGATCTTCTGTTCACAGTCCCTCAGTTTCTTCTCTATCGTCGCAACCTTTGCTTTGACGGATTTCTCCCTCTCTACAAGATGTTTCTGATCCTCCAAATGCCTCTGCAACTCGTCAGATAGCACGAGAAGGTCCTCCACATCCTTCGCCTTTGAGAACTCATCTTCTATGAAGTTTCGAAGCTCTGAGATTGATTTTGCGAGTTTGCTCAGAGCAAAGTCAACTCTTCTCCTGGCAATTATGAACAATGGCGAAATTCTGGGAAACCAGGAGTTTCTTTCCCGTAGGATTAAGCTAAGAGCGCCTTCAAGTGTTCCCTGAAATCTGCGGATTTCACTGAAGGAGGTTTGATCGGGAAACGTGATTTGACGTATTTGCTTCATGAAGAATTTTGTAAGTTTCTGCGTCACTCTTGCCTTCCGCTTAGCCCTTCCCCTTTCTGCTTCTTTATTCCCTTCTTCCGCTAATCTTTCACAATTCTCTCTGAAATCTTCAAATCTTTCCTGAACTCTATCCCATATCACCTTATACTTTTCATTCAGAGGTTGCAGAACACTTTCAGTTTCATCCTTCAGCCATTTCGGAAGTGCCTCAACCTTTACTTCGACAGCCTTAGAGATAGCAACCACTTCCAAACTCGAGGAACAGGAACAGACGTACAGATATGCGAGATGGTTATTTAGCCATTTCTTTGGGAAGGCAACATCCCTACTTTTTCCAAACCCAAAAAGCTTACAACCCAGTTGATGCAAGATCCTTGCGCGCTACGGTGAAGAGTAGTAAAAGGTTGGAATAAGAATGAATGAGGTTTCAGTCATCCTATCCAAAGTTCGCGACGAGGGCAGAAAAGCGCTCTTGGAGCCTGAAGCAAAATCTATTTGCAGGGCATACGGAATCCCAGTCCCCTCGTTTAAAGTTGCGAAGAACGAGGACCAAGCCATCACCTTCGCTGCAGAAATCGGCTTTCCCGTAGTTTTGAAAATCGTCTCGCCACAAATCATACACAAATCGGACGTTGGAGGCGTGGAGCTGAATCTGAAGACAATTGAGGATGTGAGAATAGCCTACCGGAACATTCTCTCTCGAATACAAGAATCAAAGCCTGGAGCAAAAGTAACAGGCATTCTTGTACAAGAGATGGCTCCCCCCTCAACAGAAGTGATTGTTGGTGCAATCAAAGATAGCCAGTTCGGTCAAAGCATTATGTTCGGTCTCGGCGGAATTTTCGCTGAAGTCATCGATGACGTTGCTTTTCGCATTGCTCCAATAAACAAGGAGGAAGCAAGGTTGATGATGACTGAGGTGAAGGCTTACCCAATATTGAAAGGATACCGAAACCAACCAGCACTGGACACTGACGCCTTAGTTGCCATCCTTGTCGCTACGTCGAATCTTGTGATGGAAAACGAACATCTTAAGGAGTTAGATCTAAACCCGGTTCTTGTCTATCAGAAAGGAGCAACGGTTGTGGATGCAAGGATCATCCTCGAGTAGCTCAGCAACCAACGGAAAGAAGCACAGGACGAACGAAATACTAGCAAAGAAAATAGAAGCGATAAGAAAGCAGCTCGCATCAATGACGGCGCAAATGGACTTGACAAAACAGGAAGCGAAGGATTGGAAGGAGAAGAGAGATGCTGCTCACAGACAAACAAGGGATCTTCGAAGCCAGATTGGAGCAGACAGGGAAAACCGCGATTCCTTCAATTCTAAGGTCAGCGCTCTGAAAATCCAGAGAGATGAAGCAAGAAAGAGCGTGCGAGAAAAAATCGAAAGAATTCAACGGCTTCGACAGAAACTCAGCACGTTGCAGGACAAGAAACCTAGAATCGACGCAGAAAGCGTGAGGAAAGAAATCGAAGCGCTTGAATGGAAGATTCAGACATCAAGCCTTACACTGAAGGAAGAGGCACCGCTTGTCAGCAAAGCAAACGAATTAGAACTCAAACTTGAAACCCATCGTGAAATCGACGTGACCCGGATCGAGATAACGGGACTGCAGAAGGAAATTGATGAGGCGAATGAAGAAGCGGGCATTCTACATGGGAA
>JAGLZJ010000119.1 GCA_023131555.1 Candidatus Bathyarchaeota archaeon
TTTTCATCTGCAACCCTATGGTGGATTCCACATTGGTTGGGCAAGCCAATATTCATAAACTCGATGGGGTGAAAAACCTCACCGGCATCAGTATAGCGATGACGTCCACTTTTCGCAAGCTAGACAAATCCATAGAAGGACCAAGACGAGCATGTATCGAGATAATCTCTGACATATTATTACAGCATGGTGCGGTTCGAACGAGGAGATGGCTTAGTGCCCTGCTTCCGGAATTAAAATCGAAAGGCTTCATAACTCTGGCAGTGATGAACCCACATATGCACCCCAAACAAGACGTGCAGGCTATTCTGGATCTCTTCGACGGAGAAATCGACCTCTTAGAGAAAGGGGCAGAAGAAGGCGGAGGAAAATTCCTGAAAGTAAAGAAACTATATAACAAAAGATACCTTGAAGTCGAGTTACCGTTGCGACGAAACGCCAACGTAACCTAGTTTACCGCTATCTTAATTCTCTGCAAAAGGGTTGTTGTACATGTAAAGACACAGCGTTGATAGTTGTTGTTGTTTTTTACATCTTTCTTGAATGAAATTCTTTTCAAAAGGCGAAAGTTATTAAGCAGAAGTGTTTATTCAATACGAAGGGATTATGGTATGGTCTGTCACGGGTTTGGCACGGGGACAATTAGAAGTAGTGTGTGTAGCCAAGAAGAAAAGAGAAAAATTGCTGAAGCCATTTCTAGACTAGGTAAAGTAGCTTGGGCTCATGTAGTTTGCGAAGAGCCACACTCACCTTATGATCTCGTTTTTGAGATGAGAGAAAAGTGCTTGGATGAGATCAAGGCAGAAGTTGAAACAAAATTTTCGCCGCACAGTATTGAATTTCCAGTAGTTACCATTGTTGAAGAGAACAGTTATGCTGATGGCGCTATAGTAAGACATCCACCGAAATAAACTGCCATTTCTTCAACATAAACTAAGAGTATCAAAAAGCACTCCTCTTGATGTTCCGTAGATTGTGATTCTCTTAGTAGAGGAACTGAAACGGTATCTTCTCTCTGATGAAAGCGTTGCTGAGGTTTTTCTTTTTTTCCGCAAAGAAAGCGTCAGTTGACGCGTGTTGCAGATTGTGAAGTTTGTAGAGTGAATCCGCGTAGTGATAGTTCATTCTGTCTATCAATACACGGTCAACTTTCCCCTTTAGTCTTAGCACTAATGGTTCAGGCTTGGGTAACATTGGTGCGATCATCGCAAATGTTTTAACGCCAATAGACCTCAACCTGCCAAGTGTTCTGATTCTGTCCTCGATTGAAGGCGTGTTGGGTTCAAAGATCCTTCTGACGCTTTCTTCAGCGGTTGTGATCGTGAATCCAACTTCTATGTCGTCAAAGCTTCTGAGTACTGGTAGATCCCGTAGGATCAGGGGAGATTTCGTCTGGATTGTAACAGGCCATCGGTGAGTTGAAAGAATCTCAAGACATCTCTTTGTGAGTTCGTATCGTTTCTCAAGGGGCTGATAAGGATCGCATACTCCACTCACCCAGACTCTTCCAACCCTTTTTCTTTTGACTTCACGCTCCAGTAGTTCTGCAGCGTTGATTTTGACATCCACAAATTCGCCCCATTCTTCATTGTGCCCAGTGAACCGCTTGATGAACCGAGCATAGCAATATGCGCATCTATGTTCGCAACCTACGTAGGGATTGACTGCGTAGTCAAAGACTTTTGACTTGGATAAGACGGTTTTCGCTAAGATCTCTTTGACGATCATGGACTAATCAATCCTATATGCTCATGTACACGCGCGCCTTTTTTCTGGTACATACGTATGCACTAGCATCATCTTTCCACAATGAACGCGATTTTGACATCGGCATGATATTCAACAATTTTATTGTCTTTTACTTTGGCAGTGCATCTCTTAACGTGGACTCCCTTGATGTTCTTAACAGTCTTGGCAGCCTCGGTAACAGCATTTTGAGCAGCTTCGCTCCAGCCAATTGGCGAACTACCTATCAACTCGATAATTTTCACAACAGCCATACAACTCACCTCCACAAACAAGGTAATTTCATTGACACTTCAGCTTTTCGCGTGCATGCACTGGCAACATCACACGCATAATCCCGAATTTTAAACAGCATTTGTACGCAATATGGATGCACGTGGAAATTAATCAGAGTTGGATTTAATGAAACAACTTCCGAAAGACACCCTGTAAAGGTGCACACCATGAACGAATCAGAAAAAACTCCAGCTAAAGATGAAAGAACCAGATTCAGAGAGCTGGTGAGAACCTACCTCAATACTATGTGCGCTGGCGACGAAGGAAAATTCCTGGAAATCTGGCATCCTGATGCAAGGAGGTTCAGTATATGAAATTCAAACGAGCTAAATTCATTTGGTCTCGCAGAAATTGTTGAATACTCCCTTGAAGGAATCAAGCAACTTAGGAAAGAACTCCCAAAATCTAGTAAGATTCAACATATTATCGACGAAGTGCTGCATCTTAGCATCTATAACAATCTCTTTGCAGCAGTAGAAGTAAAATGGCACATGATTCTGCCGGATTCCAAAGGCTTACACCACACTTATTTTCATTTGGCAAAACAAAAAGATAAGTGGCTCATAGTCAACGTTCTTGACAGAGGATATGAGCTTGAGAAAGTAGATTCATGAAACGCAAGTGCGACAACATAACGCTTCTGAATCTTCATAAATAATCTGCTGACAATATCTACAAATGCAATCCATCAATACAAGAACATGGTTCATGCATACCATGGGAAAGGGTACAAAATAATGGAGAAAGACTGTGAAAGAATCTCCTTCTATGTTGTAGACGCGTTTACTAGCGAACCTTTCAAAGGTAACCCCGCAGCTGTTTGCCTTTTAAAGCAGCAAAAAGAAGATGACATCCTTCAATCCATCGCAACTGAATTTAATCTGTCAGAAACTGCTTTCCTTCTTAATTTAACAGAGAAAACGATTAAGCAATCCCGAGTTTTCTCTCTTCGCTGGTTCACTCCTAAAACAGAAGTTCCCCTTTGTGGTCATGGTACTCTTGCCACGGCAGCGGTCGTATTTCATGAATCTGATGTTACTTCTAGCAAAGTGACCTTCAAAACGAAGAGTGGAAAACTGACCGCACAGGAAGAGCGGGATTCTATAAATCTCAACTTTCCTAGCGAGAATACAGTT
>JAGLZJ010000012.1 GCA_023131555.1 Candidatus Bathyarchaeota archaeon
GGATTGCTGACTAAGGACGTTTCAGGATCACTCGTCAGTCCTGAAGTCGACGCTATACCTTCTGAAGCCGTCATTGGGCAAGAAATTTCCATTAGGGCGAGAATACGAGTCGGTGCTGGATGAGGCTCATGCGGCATGCGCGATGTGCGGGTGTCGCTCTCGATCCCTTCTCAAGCATACCGGGTCTCGGGAACAAATCCAGTTAATATTGGAGACATGGCTGCAGGAAGCTCAAGGACCATCTTCTGGACAATAGTCTTCAGGGCTGAAGGAGTCTTTGAGGTCGGCGTGACCGCTTCAGGTTATAGAATGGACAATGGTGCACATGTAACCACATATGGCTATACGTCTGTCAGCATACATGAACCGTTGGTAGTCTCCCTTCTCTCCCCACTCAACTTGACCTACTCAACCAATCAGCTTCCTCTAGACTTTTCCTTGAACGAACCAGCCTCTTGGACTGGATACAGCATGAATGGGGAAAGCAACATAACAATTACAGAAAATACTACGCTTACAAACCTGCCAGACAACCTGCACCATCTCACCCTTTATGCGAATGACACATTAGGAAACATGGAAGCAGCCAACGCATTCTTCACGGTGGACACAACCCCGCCAATGATATCGGTACTCTCCCCTCTAAGCCTAGAGTACGCTAACAGTATGGTCGCTCTGGACTTCACTCTGAATGAACCTGTTTCCTTGATTACCTACAGCTTGGACAACAATCCCAACATCACGATTTCAGGTAACACAACAATGCTTGGCCTTTTCGATGGAATCCACGAAGTCACAGTGTTCGCTTCAGACACCGTAGGAAACCCTGGAGCCTCTAACACCATCTTTTTCACAGTCCAAGACACAACGCCACCACACCTCACAGTCTTGTTTCCTAAAAACACAACATACAACGTAATTTCGATCTCACTAACCTTCACTGCTGACGAAGCCACCTCGGAAATCCGATACAGTTTGGACTCTCAAGGAAACATCACAATCGTTGGCAACACAACACTTAACGATCTCATTGAAGGGATGCATAACGTTACCATCTACGCAAATGACGTTGCGGGAAACTGGGGAAACTCTCAAACGACCCACTTCTCCTTTCAAAAGGCTCATGACATGGCTGCTGTCAACGTCACTAACTCAAGAACAGCGTATCTCCCTATGGCCATAGTAGGTCAGGGGTATAACATAACGGTATACCTCAGTGTTGAAAACCAAGGAAGCTTTGAGGAGAGCTTCCTAACCGCGATATATGCAAACACCTCCCTAATAGGTGAAATCCAAGCGAATCTCTCCTCGGGACAAGGAAGCATCCTCGAGCTCACTTGGATTACAGAGGAATCTGCTTTGGGAACCTACAGTCTAAGCGTGCAGATTCCAATACACCCAAATGAAACAGATGTTGATGACAACACCTTTACTGCAGCAATCGATGTCCTAGTTACGCTCCCGGGAGATGTAGACGGAGACAGAGATGTCGACATCTTCGACGTTGTAACCATGGCAGATCTCTACGGCGTTACGAACCCAGATCCACATTATGACGTCTACTGCGACATCGAGGGTGATAGAGATATTGACATCTTCGACATCGTCATCACTGCAGACAACTATGGATCAAGTTGGTAAAGACCAACTTACCGCTCTTTTCTGCATGAAGAAGGCGCACGCGTATTTCTCAAGACAACTTCAATCAACTGCAGAATTCTGGTCGAGCAGTGTTCTAAACACATTGCCTAAAGACTAAAGAACAGCGTGATCTCTTGAAGTAAACGGCACCAGATGACTAACAATACTTCAGCTGTTCACTCTAGAGATAGAAGCATGTTAACAGTCTTCATTAAAGAGTTAGATCGCACATGGTTCGGCGTAGCATACACTGAGAATAAGATCGCAGCAACTGCCCTTAGCACAACCAAAGAAGGAGTAATAAAAAGTCTTACGAGGAGTATTCCATCTCATGCAGAGTACAGAATTCGGAACGAGAGTTCAGGTTTTGCTGAAAAAATAATTCTCATGCTAAGAGAACTCAACTTAGGAAACGAAGACTTCAAAAGCTTCAGCTTAGCCGGTGAATGCATCTCTGAACCCGCTGCCAGCGTTCTAAAAGCTGCCGCTTCAGTTCCCATCGGATACGTGACTTCATACGGAAACCTCGCTAAAATCGCTGGCACTTCTCCAAGAGCGGTTGGACGAATCATGGCTAAGAACCCGATCTACCCAATAGTGCCCTGCCACCGGATCGTAGGAAGCAACTTTTCACTCGTCGGTTACGGGGGAAGGAAAACTTCACAGGCTCTACAGGCCAAACTGGCAAAGCTGCTCAAAGAGCGTAGAGGATTCAACTCAAAGAAAAAAATCTCAGCAGACGGAGGACAACTAACAGTGTACCCTGTTGAACGAGTCATCAGCAAAGCGGAAAAAGAACTCCTGAACTCCCACCAGCAGAAAAAGCTCAATTGAACGGGAGTACGCGCGCGCAATAGATAAAAGGTTCCGCATTGTTCCTAGCTATTCTAGCCTTAAAGGCGGTCACATCTTGCTCAAAATAGGCGTGTATGTCTGCCATTGCGGACTTAACATCGCGGGAGTCGTTGACGCGAAGAGTGTTGCCGAATATGCTGCAGGACTCCCTGATGTGAAGGTTGCCAGAGACAGCACCTACACGTGTTCAGACGCATCCCAGAAACTGATCAAAGGAGACATTGTGAAAGAGGGTCTTAACAGGATAGTTGTTGCCTCATGTTCACCCAGAATGCATGAGGAAACTTTCCGCAAGGCCATAAGCGAGTCAGGTTTGAACCCGTATCTTCTGGAAATGGTGAATATTCGGGAACAGGACTCTTGGGTTCACAGCGGAAACCCTGAAGAAGCTACAGAGAAGGCGAAAACCCTCATCAAAATGGCTGTTGCCCGGTCCAGACTCTTGGAAGCTTTAGATAGAAAGAAGATCAAGGCTAACAGAGACATTCTTGTGATAGGAGGCGGAATTGCCGGAATTCAGTCTTCACTCGACTTGGCTGAAGCAGGGTTCAAAGTTTACCTCGTGGAGAAGACTCCCAGCATCGGAGGACGAATGGCTCAGCTGGATAAAACCTTTCCAACTCTCGACTGCAGCGCATGCATCCTGACTCCTCGGATGGCTGAGCTTGGAAGACACCCTAACATCAAACTCCTCACGTACGCAGAAGTTGAGGATGTAACGGGATTCGTAGGCAACTATGAAGTCACCGTCAAAAAGAAACCGCGATACATCGATGAGGCGAACTGCACCGCATGCGGCGAGTGCGTAAAAGTGTGCCCTGTCCTGCAACCCAGCGAATTCGACAATGGCCTTACGGAGAGAACGGCTATCTACAGGCCTTTCCCTCAAGCAGTTCCAAACGTCTTCACTATCGACAAAAGAGGCACTCCTCCTTGCAGAGCTGCCTGTCCAGCCGGCGTAAACGTCCAAGGATACATCGCTCTGGCAAGTCAGGGTAAATTCAGAGAAGCTTACGAACTCGTAAAGAGAACTATTCCTTTCCCATCAGTCTGCGGTCGAGTCTGCTTCCACCCCTGTGAAAACGAATGCAAACGAGGCGAAGTGGATGAACCGATTGCAATAAACGCCATTAAACGGTTCGTGGCAGACTACGTTGCCGAAACGGGGAGAGAGAAAGAAGAGCCACCAGCGAAGAAACACCCAGAGAAAATAGCCATCGTCGGCGCAGGTCCTGCAGGACTCACTGCAGCCTACCACCTTGCAAGACTGGGGTATCCAGTTACAGTCTTCGAGTCTCAACCAGAAGTAGGAGGAATGCTTCGATTTGGCATACCAAAATACAGACTGCCACGCGGAATTCTTAACGAAGAAATCGAAGCCATTAAGGACACTGGCGTAGAAATTAAAATAAATTCAGCTGTACGAAGCATCCACGAGCTGAGACAGAACTACCAAGCGATCTTAATCGCTACTGGTGTCCAAGAGCCGAGGAAGCTCCAGATTAAAGGAGAGAAGCTTGAAGGCGTTGTTCCTGCCCTCGACTTTCTAAGAGCCGAAAACCTCGACGCACCTCTCCATGTCGGAAAGAAAGTTGTCGTAATCGGAGGAGGGAACGTAGCGGTAGATGCAGCTAGAAGCCTGATAAGAAGCGGATGTGAAAGCGTCTCTCTCTTATATCGGAGAACGAGAGAAGAGATGCCTGCCTACCCTTCTGAAGTCAAAGAATGTGAGAAAGAAGGAGTCCAGCTACGTCTCTTGGTAGCTCCTAAGAAGATTCTGGGCGAATCAGGTCATGTACGGGCATTAGAATGCATCCGAATGAAACTCGGAGACACGGACGAGACCGGTCGTAGACGTCCCATTCCCATCGAAGGCTCGGATTTCACACTGGAAGTGGACATGGTAGTACCCGCGATTGGACAGAAGCTGGACGTTACCCCGTTTCCTAATGACTTAGAGATTTCTTCCCTTGGAACAATCGTGACAGACCCAGTTACGTTGGAAACGAAACTACGTGGCGTCTTTGCTGGAGGAGACGCTGTGAAGGGAGAAGCTATGGTGATCGACGCCATCGCTCAAGGAAAAGAAGCAGCTATCTCCATCGATCGCTACCTGCAAGGAATAGACCTGAAGGCAGACAGAGTAAAAGAGGTTTCAGTAGCCGACCAAGTTTCCACAGAAGGAATCGAAAAGAAAGCAAGGAAACAGATGCCTCTGCTCAACGTCAGCAAAAGGCACAAGAATGAGGAGGTAGAACTCGGCTTCACTGAAGAGATGGTTCTTCAGGAAGCAGGCAGATGCCTCGCTTGCGGCGGATGCTCTGAATGCTTAGAGTGCGAGAAAGTCTGCGAACTAGCTGGCGTGATAAACCACGATCAGAAAACAGAAACCCTGTCATTAAGTGTCGGTGCCATAATAGTTGCTGTGGGATGCGATGTCTTCGACGCGTCTCTGGTTCCGGAATTAGGTTACGGTCGTTACAGCAACGTTATCAGCAATTTGGAGTTCGAAAGATTCTGCAACGCTGCAGGACCGACTGAAGGAAAGATAGTTAACCCAATTACTGGAAAACCGCCTCGAAGCGTCGCCTTTATCCAATGTGTTGGAAGCCGAGATAAAAGATTCAACGAACACTGCTGCCGTATTGGCTGCATGGCAACGCTGAAACACGCACTTCTCTTGAAAGAGAAAATGGGAGAAAACGTCGATGTCTACGTCTGCTACAATGATATGCGAACCTTTGGCAAAGGCTATGAAGAGTTCTATGGAAGAGCACGTCAGCGAGGAGTCGAGTTTGTCAAGGGATTACCTTCAGAAGTCAGAGGTTCATCCGACGATTCACTATTTCTTGACGTCTTCGAATCAGCTGCAGGTAAACTCCTAACAATTGAAGCGGATCTGGTCGTACTTGCCTCGGGACTCGTCCCGTCCGAAGACTTTCAGCAGATTCAGAACAACCTGCGAGTCTCAAGAAGCTCAGATGGCTTCTTCCTCGAAACCCATCCTAAGCTCCAACCCCTTGAGACGCCGACTCGAGGAATATTCCTAGCCGGTAACTGTCAAAGCCCCAAGGATATTCCTGACACCGTTGCACAGGCAAGTGGAGCAGCGATGAAAGCGGCAAAGCTTCTGGCAACAGGGGAAGTAGAGATTGAGCCACTCATCGCCAACGTCGAAGAAAGCCTTTGCAGCGGATGTGAGATCTGCCAATCAATCTGCCCATACTCAGCCATTGAAATGGAGACCAAGATAGTGGAAGGAACAGAACATGAAGTCGCGAAAGTCCTCGAAGCAGTCTGCCAAGGCTGCGGCGCATGCTCCACAGCATGCCCAACTAAAGCCATAGACATGCAACACTACACCCAAGAACAGATTCTAGCCCAGCTCACTGCTGCACTACAAGGAGGTAGACGCAGATGACTCTGACAGACCAAATGACAATGGCTAAACCGAATCCAGAACTCCAGAAGAAGATCTTCAGTCGATTAGTGAACATTCATCCAGATGAATGCTTCCAATGTATGCGCTGCACTAGCGGATGCACCTCTCTGAAACTCCTAGAACTAAAACCCCACGAGATCACCCTCCTTGTGACAACAGGATTCATAGATGAACTCCTCAGCTCAGACATCATCTGGACCTGCGCTGCATGTTTAAAATGCCGCGAAAGATGCCCTCAAAAAGCATCCCCCTACAACACAATAATGATCCTGAGAAACTTAGCCGTTGAGAAAGAAAGCAAGGTTCCCGAAGCATACATGAAAGCAATGTCTCAAATCCTAGAAACAGGCTTAATGCAACAAGAGACCCCAGTCTTATCCAGAGAAGCGAAACCCTTCAACCGACAAACACTGGGATTACCGAAGTTGCACTATCCAAAACCAAAGCTTCAAGAGATTCTAATGAAGATTTTAGGAGGCTGAAAAACTGAAGCTTGCAGTCTATTGGGGATGCAAGATCCCGACAGAGCAATACGCATATGAAATGTCCCTCAGAGAAGTCACTCCACACTTCAACATCGAACTCATAGACCTTCATGAAACATCCTGCTGCGGCGGACCTGTCAGAAGCATCAACACCAAGGCTGCCACATACCTCTCAATAAGAAACCTGGCCCTCGCAGAAAAGTCAGGACTGAAAAACCTACTAGTTCCATGCAACGAATGTCACTTCATGCTCTGCGAAGTAAGCCACCGAATTCAGCTCAACCAACAGCTGCATAATGAAGTGGAGACACTCCTCAGAGAAGAGAACCTTCAATACCCAACAACCGTGAAAATCTGGCACACAATCGACCTCTTCCACGACTTGATCACCCCTGAAAAGATCAGACTGCGTGTAAAAAGACCGCTTAAAGGATTAACCTTCGCAGCACACCCAGGATGCCAAATAATCAGACCCAGCGAAATAGGTCGCGTAGACCACCCCGAAAAACCCAGGAAACTAGAAACCCTCATCAAAGCCCTCGGTGCTGAAGCTAAGGACTACCCAGAGAAACTAGACTGCTGCGGAGCAGCCTTACTCTACTCCCACAAAGAAGCCGCACTAAGCCTAGCAGGTTCCAAACTAAAGAGCCTGCAAGAACAAGGGTTTCAAGCACTCGTCGACACCTGCCCCTACTGCCACATAATGTACGATGCAAAACAGAAAGAAGCAGTCTCAACAGTAGGAGGCAAAAGCATGATACCAGTAGTCTACTATACACAAATACTTGGAAGAGCACTCGACATACCAAGCGAAAAACTCGGTCTCCATCTAAACCAGACATTCACAACAGAAGATGTAGAGTTCTAGTCAACTGAACCTTGAAGTCGGTAACCCTTATATTCCTTGAAGCAGAAAGCTAGTCCTTCTTCAGAGGGAAATAATTTGGTTGATTTCAGCTTCACAGAAGAACAGCAGCTGTTTCGCAACGCTCTCAGAGAATGGTGTCGGAAAAACCTTCCTCTAGAAAAAATCCGAGAATGGGACTCTAAAGGCGAGATTCCTCAAACGATAATAAAAAGCATGGCTGACCTTGGATTACTAATTATGACTGCACCAGAAGAACACGGAGGCACTGGTGCAGATTGGGTAACTGCATGCATCGCTGGCGAAGAACTGGGATACGCTGACATGAGCATCGCCCTACCTGTCCTGTGGCTTGTAGAGTCTTCATGGGGATACACCGTTGACAAGCACTGCACCGAAGAAGTCCGAGAGAAAGTGATAAGAAAAGCCATCAAAGGAGATGCTTTCATAGGCATAGCTTCCACAGAACCCAGCGGCGGATCAGACGTAGCAGGCTTCAGATCAGCAGCGCGAAAAGAAGGAAACAACTGGATCCTCAACGGCGAGAAAACCTACATAAGCGGAACCGAAGAAGCAAAGAAATGGGGAGGCGGATACTTCGTTAACGCCAGAACATCACCCCCACCGCCAGGAGCGCCTCATAGAGGCATGACCGGCTTCTACTTACCAATGGATACACCAGGAGTAGAAATCAACAAACGCTTCGATGACATGGGAAGAATGGCCATATCAACCGGAGGGTTCGTGATGAAAAATGTCCAACTCCCGGAAAGCCATCTACTCGGAGAGGTCGACAAAGGCTTCTACATGACCATGGAAGGATTTGACCTTGCCCGAATTCTAATCGGAGCAGTCTGCCTAGGCACTGCAAGACGCGCCCTAGAACTTGGAATGGAATATCTAAGAGAGAGAAGGGCCTTCGGAAGACCCATCGGCAAGTTTGAAGGACTCCAGTTTGAATTAGCCGACGACTGGGCTGAACTCGAAGCATTACGGTCACTGGTCTACAGAACAGCTTGGATGGCAGACCAAAGATACAAGGAAAACCGCTTCACACCACTAGAAGTAGCCCAAATGATTGCCGCATGCAAACTAAAGACGCCTCACTTCGCTTTCGATGTCTGCAAGCATGTCATGCTATGGTTCGGTGCCTACGGCTACACGAAAGAGTGCCCGATCGAAATGGGACTAAGAGGTATAATGTCCTACTGCGTAGGTGCTGAAGGCACAAAGAACATTCAAAGAATAGTGATAGCAAGAGAATTACTTGGAAAAGAGTACATGGCATACAAGTAGAATCCTCATCACACCTTGCTTTACGTTTGGGAACCCGATTAGATGCAACTAAAGACGAATCTATCGAGTCTGATTGAGACACAGATCAGGCTTGAAAAGAATACAGCGAAAAAGATCAAAGAAATTGAGGACGCAACATCAAACTTAGGAGCTAAACTGCTCCTCGCTGAGATGAGGTTCGACACCGAAAAACACGCCAGTATCTTAGAAGTCATGGTTGGATTGATGAGTCACGTCAGACCCGATGCTGAAAATAGAAGATTCTGGCAAGTAGAAACCCAAAGCTATGTCGATGCGCTTGTTGTGAAGAAAATGCTTGAGAAGCATGTAATGGTCGAGACGGAGATGCTGAAGCAGATAGACGCAGCGATGGCGAAAACAGATGATGAGGCTTTAACGCTACTCTTCAACCATATAAAGGAAGACGAGAAAAAACACCACAAGATCTTGAAAAAGATTCTGAAAAATGCTTTCAGAATGGAAAGTATCCCTTGAAGATCGAAAACTGAAAACTATGCACATGCGGATATGAGATACTGAAATAACATAAGTGTTCCCAACGAAGGCGCTTAGCCTTGAACAGAAAAACTCAGACCCGACAATTAACAGTTATCCATAGTTATCCTACAAGCGCAGATATTCGGAGCAGACGTTGACCCTGCACAAGTGTAATATCCTTAGAGTGCTTTCAAAAAAACTAGAATCAGACCTTGAGGGACAGGACGCTGATGCCGCAGTTGTCCTATTGGTCAGGCTAGATGACGACGCCTTGAAGACTCTTTTAGTCAAAAGAGTTGAGAATACCATAGATCCCTGGTCAGGCGACATGGCACTACCTGGTGGAAAACGCGCTCCACAGGATCGGAGTATTCTTCAGACAGTAGTTAGAGAGACTACTGAAGAAACCGGAATAGATCTTCTCGATCCCCACTGCCATCTCTTAGGGACGCTAGGTGTTTTCAGATCCACTCGAAGACCTGAATTGAAGGTAATTCCTTTCATAGGAATGCTTGACAAAGAACCCTCCATTGCCCTTGGGGACGAGCTCGAATCATATATTTGGATTGGGGTTAACGAGCTCACAAAATCTCATGGAGTAGCTGAAATCGAGGGGAGATGTGTCCCTGCATTTATAGTCGGAAAAAACGTGATATGGGGCTTAACCTTCAGAATTCTTGAAAGATTCACACGTAGACTCGGAAGCTGCACAGCGTAAGAGATCATGTTTGACCGAGGTCAAGCTTAGAATTGTGCAGTTCTTTAACTATCTTTACAGTTGCTTCCTGAACATCTTCTAAGTACAGACCTGAACTCTTAATCTTCTTCTGAATCAAACCTGCGGTCAAGAGAGACCAGCCTACAACGTCATCAACTAATATTGGGAGAGGGCAAGCGATCAGCGTTAGTCCAATCTTCATCATGTCTCCTTGATTGTTTTTCTTGAAGAGCCTGCTGATGGACAGCATCATCTCCTCCTTTCCTTGGGCAAGACTTCTTGTTGCAGCAAGATTTTCTCTCCAGTCCTCGCTAAGCTCCTTCAATATAGTCATTTTCTTCTTCCATTCCGCAGTTCCTTTCATTGCCGGTCCCCAGAAGCTTTCTCAATAGAGTAGAAACCTGAGGAGAAAAACCTTAATCCAATAACGATACGACAATAATGATTCAGAGAGTCCCTTTCTCGGTTGAATGTAATCAGCTTTAGACACAGATAATAGCTCAATGGCACTGTCCTTTGCATCAAATATTACAATTACTTCCCTGCAGAACAGGAGTAACAATGTTGAAACTGAAGTAAATTCTTGCTGAGAGCTTATATTTAGGCGCTAATGGATGGATCCGAAAATGTAATGTTCCATTGAAAAACTTTCACTCGTCTCTCTGCTATTACAGAATAGCCTTTCAGAAAAACTGATATGCTCGTAACCGAAACTCACCAGTTTATTATGGCAGATGCGCTTATTTGGGATCTAGACACAGTAGGTGAAGCCGGTTCCGAATGATAGAACGTCTCATTCTGAAGAACTTCAAGAGTCATCGAGACTCAAACATTGCGTTCAGTCCAGGATTGAACATCTTCCTCGGAGAAGTCGGAGCCGGGAAAACAAGCATTCTTGAGAGCATCTCCTTTGCTCTATTTGGAAGAATCGCTGCAAACGTCACAAGAACCGATCTCATTCGCCGAGGATCCAAAAGGGCTTACATATCCCTTGAGTTCTCGACGAGTCACGAAAAATATAAGGTTGACCGTACGATCTATCCAAAGAAGACCCAGACAGCAAAACTATGGATATTCAGAGATGATTGGAGAGCTGCCGTAAATGGAGCCACAGCAGTATCAAAATCCGTCGAGGAGCTTCTAGGAGTCGACTCAGCAACTTTCATGGCTGCCTTCTACGCGTCTCAAGGAGAAATCAAGGAGATGCTGGAGACACAGCCGGGGAAAAGACGTGAAAGGCTTGACAAGCTCTTAGGCATCGACACATACGAAGGAATTTGGATCTCGCTTGGTAACGCAAGTAGCTTAATTTTGAATGAGCTGACAGAAGCACAGGAAAAAGCAAGCGGTCATGAAATCTTGAAGAAGAACAGGGCAACGTTGAGAAGCAGAATGAAAAGCACGGTTGATGAACACAGTTTTCTCAAGAACTTTCTGCAGGAAATTAAAGACAGATTGCATGTTGCCAATCAACGCCTCCTCCTGCTGACTAATCTGAGAGACAAACTTAGTCGCTTTCAGACTCAGATCGAAGCAAAAGAGAGTCAAATCAACGCTGTAACAACCACCGTAAGTCGATTAGATGAGCAGTTCAAGAAGTCTCTTGACGCTGAGAAGACTTTTGAGAACCTCAAAGAGAACCTACAGCTAGAAGAAGATTTGGAAAAGAAGAAGCACTCAACGGAAGCACTTCTTCAACAAAGGAATCTTTTGGAGACCCTTATTCAGAGAGAGAACGTCGCCTTTAAGGATGCGAAGAAAAGGAAGGCGACTTTAGAAGCTCAACTGGAACCTCTGACAGTCCTAAACCAGACCAAAGCTGAGTTGAGTAAGAAAGCAGACCTTCTCTCTGGACTGCAAGAGAAACATGAGAGACTTGAGAAGGAGCTAAGTGTAGTTACAGAAGAGACAATCTCAACGTCTAATGAAATTGAGAGTCAGAAGAAAAGAAGAGATAGAGTGCTGGAGCTTAGCGAATGCCCGACTTGTCTTCAAACAGTTCCTCAGGAACACAAAGAGAAGGTCAAAGATGAAACTCAACTGGGACTTCAGACTAGGGAGACCGCTTACTCTAAGCTGATCAAGACGCGACTGGAAACCTTTAATCAACTCGATGAATGCAAGTCCAAGATTACCTCAGCAATTCAAGCTGACAAAGAATACACTAGAGTCCTCAGTCAAGTCACCATGTTGGAAGGACGAAAGTCGGAGTTGAAAGAGGTTGATACATCCCTAAGAGAGATCGAACTCAGAATACAGGCGAACAAGAATAAACTTGATGCAACACACGTAACTCCATTGGAATTAGAGGTAATTAATGAACAGCTCATCAATGTGGCTTCTAAGAGTAAACTTGCCAAGGAAGCTGAGAGACAGATGACTGCGAAAAAGGATTTTGAGTCAATGCTGAATAAGGAAAGAGAGAACCTTGGAATTCTTGAACTACAGTTGCGTACTCTGCATCTCAAGAGAAGAGAGACAGCTGAAAATTTCGATGCTGATAAATTCGAGGAGTCGGAGAGAGAAGACCGAATTCTTCGAGCCGACGAGGCTAAGACTGAGGAAGGAATCGTTCGATTAGCCCAATTGATGAGTGAACAATCCTCAGAACTTAAGGAATTGGAAGAGAATGTTAAAATCAAAGGCAAAGCTTGGAGGGAAGTTGAGAAACTTAAGAAAGAATACTCAGTAGTGGAGGTCCTTAGACAAAGCCTGAGAGAGGTTGTACAGCCTCTGAAACGAAAGAAGAACATTCTCAGTGTCTCAACTGCTTTTCAAGACTTCTATCAAGAGCTTTCTAATGATAATGTGGATTTCGCTGCAATCGATGAGGATGGCAACATTGACGTAGTTCGCAATGGTGAACCATCCCCAGTGAATTCGCTGAGCGGAGGAGAAACAACGTGTGCAGCCCTTGCCCTTCGTTTAGCTATCTGCAGCGCCTTAACCAGAAACCAGCTCTTACTACTAGACGAACCAACGATACACTTAGATGAGTCGTATCGCTCGAAACTCAGAGAATTCTTAGCAAATCACCACTTCGAAAATCTGATAGTCGTCACCCATGACGACACATTTGATACACTTCCAGCCCACATTTTCAGGGTTGGAAAGAGAGAAAACAAGAGCATAGTATCAGCTCAGATCTAAAAGGCGGGAAATCCGTGTCCTACTTGGAATTTAACATCAAAGAACGGGATCAAACCAGAAAAAAAATAATTGAAGCCGTTCGAAAACAACGCGTCAACGGTTCCAAATGGAAGGCGAGAATCAATGTAGGTCATGCCTCAAGTAGGAAATCCCGAAAGATACTTGCTGTTGACTCTGGCTTCAACTCTGCCTACGAAACAGCATTCACAATCTTCAAAGCCGCCATGGTCAACGAAAACATGGATGTTGATGAGAAGACGAAGATTTGCT
>JAGLZJ010000120.1 GCA_023131555.1 Candidatus Bathyarchaeota archaeon
GCCGGTGTCATTCGATCTGAGTTAGGGTTGGTTTCGAAGTGGGCTGTTGGTGCTTCGATTTCGGTTTTTAATTCGGTCTCGGGGTCTCCATGTAAGTTTAGAGAGTAGAAGGTCCATCGGTCAACGTTACTGACTGATCCGCCTCCAAGCGCGGTGTTCTCCTTTGATGTTTGCAAGGTTTTTCCTAAGTTTTGCACGGTGTTGTTGAGGGTGTTGTAGAACTCGCGGGCGAACCGTTCTCCCGCGCCATACATTGAGCCAGGACTGTACCATCCGTATCTGGAGTTGGCTACGAATGCAAAGGCGCCGTGAGAGTTTTTGATCCAGTGCTCGACGATTGAGTCGTCTACTTCAAAGGCTGCACAATCGCATCCTACACTGTAGCCGAAGAAGTATTCGGTGTTGTTGAATAGGGTATCCACCTCTTCTCTTGTGAATTCCATCATGACGGTAGGGTTAGTGTGTCCATCATGACCGAGAATGTGTGTGCCTGCGTTGATTGCGTTCTTTATGGCGAGTTTGCTGAAGGTGCCGTCTCGTTGATACAGTCGTCTAAACGAGTACTGTGGCACGAAGTCTATTTCTGAGTCGAGAGCGTTTCCTCCAACAGTCTCTGGGTCGAGTCGCTCTCCGACCATGGTTGCTTTCTTGAAGTAGCTGTCATCTGACGATTGTTCATACCAGAGGGTTTTGTTAACGAAGTTTGAGGCTTCTGTCGTGGTGCTGACGGAGGCTCTGCCAACGTACACTTCAGCGAGGAAGTCGGCTTCGTCTCCGGCTGTTCCGTTTTCTGGTCCTGCATCGTAGATGCCTTCGCCGAACACGGTGTCTGTGTCATTATCCCAGTTTCCGTCGAGACCTGCATAATAGAGGTCGGAGGGAATGGGTTTCTTGGTCCACTGGTTTGGCGGATCTGGAACATCCATAAAGCCATAGAGTTTCCTATATGGGATGATCTCTACATCTCCGCCTAGCAGGATATATTCTGTTCCCCAGTTTATGTATGCGTCTTTGATGAAGTTCCTGATCTGAGCTTGCGTGTCGTTGAAAGTTGAAGCGCAGCCGTCTCCATAGAGGCCGTCGCAGAAGTAGTCTGGGTCGCTTGTGATGTTTTCCACTAATACAGTGGTAGCGTTCAGCCCCTTCAGGATCTTCCAGTCAATCAAAGGTTGGAATGATGAGTTAAGAGTCGCGTCTGTTATAATCACATAGTCATATTGTCCAAGGGCGACTCCTATTGGTTGAAGCGGCGTGGAAGAATCGTCCATGCTTATGGTTTCGGGGTTGTCTACGACTGAACGAACCAAAGCCACGTCTTCAGGAAGACGCCTTAACAGTGGTGGTGAAGCCTCCGTTTTCTCTCCAAGGTGCACGGTTAGAATCATCTTGTTGAAGTAGCTAAGCTCATTCATCTTCGGTATGTATTGAATTGGATACAGTGTAACTGGCAGAATCTTGTATCCACGCAAGTACTGGGCTGAGAGTTGAGTGAAGAGCATTCGGGGGTAGGGGGACGTGGAACTGTATAGAGCTGGTTTCGGATTGTCGACTGTGAGTGGTAACTGACCAATATGGACAGGTGTTCTACCGTATTCGATGTAGAATTGGCCTGTCAATCTCTCTTTGCCCTCTACAGTCACTTCAAGACTCTTGATTTCTTGCCCCTGTGGAATAAGGACGTTGATTGTTTTGTAGGGAAGGACGGGTTCACCGGGTGTTCCAGTTTTGGCTAAGCTACCCATTTCGACAGCGTGGAATCCGTTGATCTCTGTGACCTTAGGCTTTGGGAAAACCACCTCAAACCTAAGCTCGTTGTAAATGGTGTATGGTGTTATCTGAACTTCCTGTGGGAGTGAATCTGGGGAGTCAATATTGTTAGGTCTGCCTTCAACAGTTAATGCGGTTACCAAAGTAAGCAATATAAAGCAGCAGAGTAAAGCAGCAGATGTTTTGCGGATGTGTCTCTCCATAAGACATCATGGAAAAGTCATTCGCGCACAATTTATTCTTTGTGGAACTAACTTCTATTCACTTCGCCCGTGCACGCAAATTGACGCATTTTATGTGCGTAGGCATATATACGCAGACTAAAGTAGATTGTTTTTCCCGAAGATTCTTTCACAAAGCTTTTCTAATAGTTACGTTAATTCCACTTTCCTCCCCAACAAAGGAAGTCGGAGGTCTCTGCGCCAATGAAGACAACCTTTACAGAATCAGCGTTTTATGCGTGTGCAGAAAAGCTAAAATGCACCTCATTCTAGACCAATGCACGTTGACAATCATTGATCGATGCAAAAGAATTCGCTACAGATTGGATAGATGAGAATAGGGCATCCTTTGTCAGTTTAAGCGATCAAATCTGGGAGTTCGCTGAATTAGGGCTGATTGAATTCAAGTCGTCTTCGTTGCTCATTGAACAGTTGGAGAAGAGCGGTTTCACGATAAATCATGCTGTTTCGGGCATGCCTACTGCCTTCACTGCTATCTGGGGTGAGGGAAAGCCTTCATTAGGTATAATGGGTGAGTACGATGCGCTGCCAGGTCTGTCTCAGAGAAGCATTCCGCGACGAGAGCCACTTTCTCCAGGTGAACCGGGGCACGGATGTGGACATAACATTCATGGAACGAGCGGGTTAGCAGCTGCAATTGCTGTGAAGAAGGTAATGGAACGCTTCGGACTGCCGGGATCCATTGTGTTCTTCGGCTGCCCGGCGGAAGAGAACTTCTCAGGTAAAGTTTTCATGGTAAGGGACGGAGCATTCAGAAACGTTGACGCCGTATTGAGCCATCATCCCAATAGCATGAACGCAGCGGAGCTAAGGAGCAGTCTGGCTGTGAACTCAGCCAAGTTCTGTTTTAGTGGAAGAGCGGCTCATGCTGCAGCGTCTCCGGAGCAAGGACGAAGCGCGTTGGATGCTTGTGAGTTGATGAACATAGGTGTGAATTTTCTTCGAGAGCATGTAGCTCAGGACGCGCGGATCCACTACGTAATCGAAAAAGGCGGAGAGCAACCTAACGTTGTTCCATCCTACGCTAGAAGCTGGTATTACGTGAGGGCTCCTGAACGTGCTGAAACGGAATTCATCTATGAGTGGGTCTCTGAGATTGCACGCGGAGCAGCTTTAATGACAAGGACTGAAGTTGA
>JAGLZJ010000121.1 GCA_023131555.1 Candidatus Bathyarchaeota archaeon
TGGAGGGGTGAGAGGTTAACTGAATTTTATGAGCCTGAATACAATAATCGTTCATTCTTCAACACATGACCTAACACTACTCATTTCCTGACCAGTTGCCCTTTTCTGTAGTATTTGTTAATTTTATTGTAGGGAAGGGCTTATTTTTTCCAATTGAAGTGCAGGTTTTGCCAGTGCATTCCTGAGGGAGAAAAAGAGATATGACGATAAATGATGCTGATACACTCGATATTGTTTTTGAGAATTTTCTCTGCAACACATCCGTCTTCAAAGACAGAAATGTGCTTCGCCATGATTATGTTCCAACCAAGCTCCCTCATCGAGAAGCTCAGATAAGATTTCTTGGAATGATTATAGCTCCCCTTTTAAAGGCAGCTAGATGTTCAAATGTTTTTATTTATGGAAAACCTGGCACTGGCAAGACAGCAGTTATTAAATATGTTCTGAAAAGGCTAACCGAGAAAGCTAGTGAGTTAGGAGCAGCAGTCCAAGTTGGCTATGTGAATTGTCGCCTAGCTGGCACTCAATATAGGGTTCTTACAAGACTATGCGAGATCTTGCATACAAAAATACCTTTTACAGGTCTTGCGCAAGGTGAAGTCTTTGACCGCTTCAGAAATGTTCTAGAAAAACAAGAAGTACTGTTTGTTGCTGTGCTTGATGAGATAGATGAATTTGTAAAAAACAGAGGTGACGATCTTCTGTATGAGTTAACTAGAGTCAATGAATCTTTGAAAAATAGCAAGATTTCTCTTGTAGGAATCTCAAACGATTTGAGCTTCAAGAACCTGCTTGACCCACGAGTACTTAGTTGCTTGGGCGAAGAAGAAGTCGTATTTAGACCATATAATGCATCTGAACTTCAAGATATTTTGTGGGGGCGAGCAGATCTAGCTTTTCATGACAACGTGCTGTCAAAAAGCGCTGTTAGTCTATGTGCTGCCCTTGCTGCTGCAGAACATGGAGATGCGCGTCGCGCTCTTGATCTACTACGGGTGGCAGGAGAAGTTACTGAGAGGGCTGAATCCCAGACAATAACTGAACGTCATGTTCGAATGGCTGAAGAGCGAATTGAGCATGACAGAACACTTCAAACATTGACAAATCTAACCAAACACTCAAAATTCGTGTTGTATAGTGTGTATTTGTTAGGAAAAGCAAAGGTCCACTCAGCCATTACAGGTGACATATACGAAGTCTATGCTGAGCTTTGCAGGGAGATTGGGGCTCCGTCCTTAACTCAGAGACGGGTCAGTGGTCTCATAAACGAGCTTGACACAATGGGTCTCCTGAATGCAAGACTAGTAAGCAGAGGTCGATATGGACGGACAAAAAAGATCAGCCTAGCTATCCCTAGAACTCCTGTTAGAGAAGTATATTCACGAGACGATCACCTGTGTATGCTACAACACTTCACTCCAACTTGCCTTCGCGCGCAAGGGGCTAACCGCATTAGGCGTTGAAATCCATCGGGGTAATTGAAAGGTCTTTGAGACTGAGAATGGGAATAATCCCCGGTGTAGGTTCTAACCCTAAATTTCTCTGGTAGCTTGTTTGCCTCTGCCAAGCTCCTGAATTAACAACAACGGTTCCTCTATATACCTCATATTTCATGACGTGGACATGCCCAGAGTGGAACACGTCTGGAACACGCTCTATCACAAGAAAATCTCGTTTCTCCGGTGATATCGAGGTACGTTGTCCATATATAGGCGCAAGATGACGGCTTCGTAACATCAATCGCATCGCTCTCTCAGGCGAGTGAAATTCCATTCCGGGAACCGTTGCCAACACATCATCCAGACTCCGACCATGATATAGAAGGAACTCAACTCCGTGAATACGTATGCTTGCGGGGTTCCCCAATGACAAGGTACTTCGGTTCTCCCTTAACGGCTCCACGTACTCTTTCGCAAGGGCTGGCTGAGGTAATGCTCTCCTTGTCGCATCATGATTACCTGGGATAATTATGACGTCAATGTAGTCGGGTATTTGCTCAAGGAACTTTGCAGCCAACTCATATTGCTTGGAAACTTCATCAACCACTAGGTCATTGATCTGTTTCGGGTATACTCCTACTCCATCAACGATGTCTCCGGCTATTATTACATACTTCACCTGTTCAGCGATCCTCCCACTTTCCTCTCCGCACTTTCCATTCAACCAGAGAGTAAAACGGTTGAACGCACTCTCCATGAATTGCCTGCTGCCCACGTGAAGATCCGAGATAAGTGCTACCTTTACCGATGAATTTCCGTAGGTAGGGGCTCTCCGCGGCAGATCTGGAAAGAAAATTTTTTCGACGATGAGACGACTTGCTCTAGTTTTCTGCAACTCAATACACACGACCTGATCCAGTAGTAGCGATTTTGACTTCTCAATGAGGTCAGAAGAAGCGTTATTCGGGATCAATGCTGTTGCACTGGCTTCCAGATCCTCAATCGTTAGAAGCGTCCCGAATTTCGTCTCACGCTTGTCCGTAATCATACATATCGTCTTCACTTTTGCTCTGGAAAGCGCTCTGAAGACGTATCTCAACGAGGTTGCGCCTCTGCAATCCATTCTCTGTCTCACAAGTCTTTCTATTCGTTGGAATCGATCTCGGAAATATTGCAGGTACTCTTCGATAGCTCCAGTAGAGCAGACTTCTTTAGTTGGATCCTGCAATACTTCAACATCACTCTCAGTGTCTTTTGCTTTTACATATCTCCGGCGCTTTGGAGTAAGCACCCGAGCTGAAGCTGCAGGGGCTTTTGAATAATCAGCAGGGTCGTCACATACAGGTAATTGGTCATTCACCGCTTCCTCAAGAAGCTTCTTGGAAACCAGTAGCCGCTTGTGTTCAAAATTATCAAGCTGTTTCAGCAACACCTCAATAAGTCTGACAGGATCCGTGACTTTCGAAATAGCGTATAGGAAATCGAATGCCTCCTTCTCAAGGTGATATCCCGCTCTAAGCAAGAGCGAAACTGCTCTCTGCACTCTCTCAGATTCACCTATCACATCAGAACTTCCGTAAACAGGTAGCGCTGAAAACCAACGAATCCCGCAATCACTTACGTTGTGTCCGTGTAAGTATTTAAGGCGAAATCACATAGTTTAAATCTA
>JAGLZJ010000122.1 GCA_023131555.1 Candidatus Bathyarchaeota archaeon
AAACCACCGTTGATTAACTCCGCACCACCTGCCCACGTTGAGGTTGCTTGCACAAGTCATAAAACGTTGAAGATGCAACTAAACCGGGGGAATGCAATGAATAGGAATACGATATTTTGTGTTTCTTTCTTATTTTTATCACTGATGGTTTCGGTTAAGAGCAAAATTCTAACTGTAGAATCTGCTCCTGACATACACCAAGGGGATCTGATTCTTGTTGGAAACAATGTGACTATTATTGAGGGAGGATTCGACATTAATGGAAGCATTATCGTTGAGGATAATGCTACGTTGATCTTAAGGGACGCTGTTCTGAATCTTACTCAAACTGAGGCACATGAGTTCAATATCACGTTTCATAATCCATCAAATGGAAATCCAAGCTTTCTGGTAGAGAATTCAAGTATAGAGCCTAATGGATACAATCTACACGTCTGGCTTTATGAGAATAGCTCAGCGACCTTTTACAACTTGACGACGGGTTATCTTGTAAAATTTTTAGTATATGGCAACTCTACTTTTCATGTTTCAAATTCGTTGGGCATGCGCGGGTCTGTTTACGGTTATCAGCATTCAGTTATGACAGGGGTAGGCTCGACGTTCAATACGTTTGGAGGCTACGAATACCTAGTGATGGATCTTCTGAATTGTACTGTAAACACTCTTGTAGTTAACGATAGAGCAGAAGTGTTTGCTGAAAATTGCTCCGTGACAGGATACATTTCCATAGACCCCTCACCGGCTAATTTGTCCATAGCTGGGTTGAAACCAGGGTTTTTTGAGTACTGGAACTTTGAGCATAATTGCTCAGTTGAATCAAGGTACCAGAATGTGAATATTACCTTAGATAATGTTGAGGTTTTAGGTTGGTGTTTCACCTTAAGGGGGACATCAAATGCGAGCATATCCGGGTCCACACTACGTTGGCTTGTGTTTGGGACCTATGCATCAACAAATATCTCGAACTCAGTGATCTCCCTATGGCTAGGTTGCCAAGGTTACTCCGTTTGTCATGTATATGATACAACAGTTGGAACAGTTGAGTCATACGACTACTCTAAGATTTGGTTCGCGAACTCAACTTCAGGCTCCTATGATGCCAATGAGCAATCTTCAATATTTCTGAGCTGGTACCTCAGTGCACATGTTGTTGATTCATTGGGTCAAGATGTTCCTTCAGCCAATGTAACTGCAACTTACCCAAATGCAACATTAGCTGATCAAGAGTTGTGTGATGGAACTGGTTGGACCAGACTTACGCTGAAGAAGATGATGAACTCAACTGGAGAGTATCCTATTGGTAACTATACAATAGAGGCAGCCTTCTCAATCTACTCAGATAGCACAACAGTAAATATGACTGGAAACGAGCAGATAGAACTTACACTGGAAGGCTTCGTAATACCAGAATACCCATTACTAATGATTCTACCACTATTCATTATCGCGACCTCACTGGCGACTCTATTGTTTAGAAAAAGAATGAACTCTCTGAAACCTTGACAATTAAGGATGTTACTAGAACCTTCATTCATCAACCCTGCGCGTGAGAAGGAAGAAATGCGGTTAGCAACTGACACTAAAGTAGTTTCAACGTGGAAGTTCTTTGCCGCAGTGATAGCATTTTTTTCTGAAGGAGCTTGTAGGTAGCGGTTTATTGCAGTGGGGGCAACGGAATTTCTCTTCAGATTCTTTGAGCCACTCGTCAACTTTGCTGGCTTTAATTCTCGCTAGATTAGCTCTCAGGTCCACACCGTCATCTTTCAGGTATTCCTTCGAAAACTTCTCAAATCTCTCGCAGGCATGTTTCTCGAAGTCCGGGCACTCGTAACAGAACTGCAGCCCCTTCGCGTTGAGGCATTTAATCATATCACATTCGATGCCCCAACATTCAGGCGTTAGAGCTTGGCAGCCCTCACAACGCACTTTTTCAGGAGGGCACTTAAGGAATTCAGCCACCCGCTGACGGTACTCTCCTCCGTCCTTATGTGCCCTATATATTCCGCAGGCTCCACAGAAGAGTCCGCATCTCCCTACCAGATTTCTATTGACCAAAGCTAGGACACCATATCCAATGAAGTTGATTTCCAGTTATTTGTACTTGCTGATTTACTTCTCGTTCCTTACGATTGTTATCTTGTGTGTATGTAGAAGGATTCAATCGGATTTATCCGCGTCAAGGGTTTGAAGGAGTTGTTCGAGCTCAGGAATCCTTAGTCCAGTTCTCTCGTTGAGGAGGTCGTAGACTTTAGTGTATTGTGCGGAGTCCTGTCTCATCATTGCCAGAGCACCAGGTCGCATGCCCATTTTCTCCGGTCCACTCGTGAAGGAGATGGCGAAGTCATGAAGTCTCCTGAATATCGCGATCATGCGCGCGCGCAGTGGATTCGAAAACTGATCAGGGTTGAAATACCAAGGCTTCTGGCTTATCCTGTCTCGAATACTCGCTGCTTCCACAAAATTCCCCTCCGAGCAGAGGTTAATTTTGCACCGAGCCGCTCCAGGATTCTTTTCCTCTCGTCGGTCATGTTTCTTGGCATAACTATTATGATGGGATACCCCTTCTGCCTCGCATAATAGCTCAATGCAATCCCTGTGTTTCCACTAGACGCTTCAACAATAGTCATACCATGACGTAGAAGACCCAGCTTTTCGCTTTGCTCAATAATGTACTTTGCCATGCGGTCCTTAATGCTGCCAAGGGGGTTCGTACATTCTAGTTTGGCGTAGACTCCATCCACTTCTAGAAGCGGCGTGTTCCCGACTTCCATCAAAAAGAACGCCTTCGCTTTCTTCCATATTGGAGTGACTACCATCTTTATTGGATTTATGGCATATTACCTTTTCTTGGCGCTTGGCGGGACCAGGACAGGGAGGTCACTTTGGTATTGCCTAGGTGGGCGCAGGCGATTGGTGGTCTGCTTGATCAACTCTTTCTAGGGTATTGCTTGGTTCCGCAGCATCTGCAGACAAAGTGACCTTCTTCCATCTTTTTCTCAATGAAGTTCCGGCACTCTTCCTTGCTTAGGAATAATGGTTGACCACAGTTCTCGCACTGTAGTTCCTCAGGCTTATCCTTCGTCATCA
>JAGLZJ010000123.1 GCA_023131555.1 Candidatus Bathyarchaeota archaeon
CCCTGCAGAGCTGTGAACTTCCAGTATGAAAGGTTCATTGTACTTCAACTTTCTCAGGTCTGCCATGACGGCTGGGAAGGTTATCTGTCCCTTCCCTAGAGAAAGGTGTGTATCTCGCTCACCTTTGTTATCATGAAGGTGAATGTTGACTGTGTGCTCTGCTAACGTAGTTATGAAAGCTTTTGGATCCCCAAATGTGTTAGCATGGCCGATGTCGAGTGTTAGGTGGCATCCAACTTCTTTGATGAGAAACTCCAATTGCTCGGGAAGACCTGCGAGATGTCGATCATCAGATTTGTGGTCGTTTTCTATTGTGAAAGTTAATCCATAGTCTTCGGCGATGTTTGTTATATTTCGAAGACAAGGTACCACGTTTCTCAAAGATCTGGAGACCATTTCCTGCTGATAGTCTCTTGACAAGCGACCGACATGGGTTACAACAAGTTGGGCCTCGATCTTGGCCGCAAACATGATACTCTCAAGTGCTGTCTTTTCAGAAGCTTTCTTAACCGATGAGTTCATGCTGGCTAGGTTTGTATCTATGTAAGGAGCGTGAATGAAGTAAGTGAGATCAAAGGATTGGACGACGTCCTGAATTGCATTTTGCTGTTTGAAGTTGGAAAGTGTACATAGCAAATGTGGTTGATCCATCTTGAGCTCTACTATTCCAACTTTCAACTGTGTAGCGAATTCCAGAAAGTCGGGGAGCGACAGGTGGAGACTGAGGGAATCTGCAATTCCCAACATCAAGGTTCACCGTCTGAGTTACTATGGAGATTCCACATTCTCGTCGCGACTACAACATTCGTTAGAACGGCTAGAAATAGAAGACACGCGAAGACCTGATTCAGGATTCCTCCGATCATCACAATGAAGAGGCGTACATCTCTATTAGCTGCATATCCTGATATACCTGATCTAAAAACAACACCGAGATCGCTTCTTGCCCGGATCCTTGTGTAGCTGACTAGAAAGGAACCAACCATTGCAGCAATCCCTACTAGTGTGATTAAGGCAACATTCTGCTCAGTGAAGGCATAGTAAGTCATTCCAGCCAAAATGGCTGCATCAGCATATCGATCCAATACTGAATCCATAAAGCCACCAAAGGAAGATGTCTGTCCAGTGAGATGTGCAAGGTCGCCATCAATTCCGTCTATGATTGAACTAATTTCAGCCAACAATCCTCCAATCAACGGGTGATAGAGGAAACAAAGTCCCGATATTAATCCAGAGAGAAAGCTGATGATGGTTACCTGGTTTGGCGTAGCCCTCGTGAATTCAGCCAGAAATCTTGCAGCAGGACGAGAGAACCTTCTGTTGATGAGCTGAGAGATTATGCCATCCCATTCACGAGGCACCTAAGCCACTTCTCTTAGGATAGAGTCTGCGAAAATAAGATCATCAAAGGTGTCTACGTCAAGCCAAAACAATCCTGACACGTCACAAGCCCGTAATGATTCTCCATCTCTGATTAGCGCCCTCATGCAATCACTGATGGTGACAGTGTTTGAGTGGCTCTCGACTCGCTTTATCACCTTAATGATGTTCCCATCGAGCAAGAATACCCCAGTGTCAATTCCATTCCATCGGGCAATATGCTTTCCAATGTTGAGTATGAAGCCCCCTGGATCCACGAAGACTTTTGTTGCATCCTTAATCTGGGAGAGATGATGTGATGACCGATCTACACACAGTAGAGGCGCGCTCCTCGCGGTTCTCAAGGCTTTCCTAACGATTCCTGCGTCAATACAATGGTCTGACATCAGCAAGAGAAAGGGTTCTCCTGTGGACAATAAGCTGGTTGCAGCCTTTAGTGAAGTGCCATTCCCATTTTCGAAAAAGGGATTATATACGTAGCTTATTCTAACATCGAATTTCGTACCGTCGCCAAAATACTCTTGGATTGCCTGGGCATGATAGCCTGTAACGATGATTAGGTCTTTCACGGAAGCTTGTTTCAAAGACTCCACAGTGTATTCCAACAACGGTTTTCCTGCAGCGGAAGCTAGAGGTTTTGGACAATACTTTGTCAAGGGAAGCAGACGTTCTCCGCGTCCAGCAGCGAGGATTATTGCCTTCATTTCTCTAGCACTCACAGTCTCTTTAGATGGACTCTCAGCTAACCCTGGAGGAATGTTCTCCGAACAGTTGAGATGGTGGATATTTATTGGCACTCTGAATGAGGACTGAGCAGCATTCTCTAAATTCTACCATAGTAGTATAGCTCCATTCTCTCATGGCTTGCATACGTGTGGACCTGCACCTACCGGATGCGAGAGACAAACATAGACACGTGCAGGTTGCACTAATCGATATGCATGCTTTTTCGATGAGATAATGCTAGGATATATCGCTTACACATAAAAAGCCTTGCGCGCGCAGTTGCTATGGCATCCCCTATTCATGAGAAATGGAAGCTACGGGGCATCCATATCCTAAGGCTGAGTGACGTAACGCACCAATACTACCAACAACATTGACGATGGCGATTTCCTCGCCAGCATATTACATTACGATATATTACAGCATAACGCATTGCAATTGTGTGTGGGGGGGGGTTAAATTTTAGTCCCCAAACTAAACTTTGATAAAAACCAATCCAGCTCAACTAACTGCATGCATGCCAACCAAGTCTAACCTAACAAATCTGGATTGCTCGAACAGGCACGCACGCAAGAATTTTGGCTGGTGAATTCCGCCAAACATGTGTGCTGATCTAGACTTCAGGTGCTTTTCTGGCGAGAATCCCTGCTACAATTTTCGTTATCGCAGCCACGATGAATAGGTATGAGCCTAGAGCTAGCCCCCAAGATATGGACAGGGTGCCATAGGAGTCGACGACATCACTGTATTCTCCCATGACAGGGGACGATGACATTCCTTCTGCCATTTCATTGATTTGGGGAGGAATTGTTGCTCCGCCTCCCATAGCGTTCACAAAGGGAGTTATCAGCCCAGCTAGTTGCATAATGAAGACAAGAATGATTATTACAGGGATGAATGATGCGATGCCACTTGTGATGAATTTTCGAGAGAGGCCTTTGGCCTGCTCGGCTCCGATGATGTCCAGAG
>JAGLZJ010000124.1 GCA_023131555.1 Candidatus Bathyarchaeota archaeon
GAACCAGAAATCAACACCCGAAATCCAACTTGTTGGGCTGAACCTAGCTACTGAGTGAAGAGGTCGTATGATATTCGACGATTCTAGTTCCTCTTGCGGTAACTATTGCGATGTGATACAGGCTTCCTTGAGTCCAATTATGCTCCACGGTAAGCCATCCGTGTTCCTCAATCTCCAAGTTGAGAGGCGTGATGGTCTGAGTCGTGAAATTTAGGTAAGCTGCTGACACAGTAACTGGTACTTTTCCCACATTTCGAAGGTAGATCAGTATTTCTTCTGAGTTGAACCATACATCTTCAAAGATCAGACGCTCTCCCATAGTCTGATGCATGTTTTCCGTGATCACGTAGGTAGCTGAAGCAGCCAAGGACATCGCTGCGACAGCGACGATTGTTAGAAGCACATTGCTTAGGACAGGAGTGACCGCCCTTCTGTTTTTAAGTAATTTTCCCACATTCACCACTAACCTATCATTCTCAACGCAACATGTCCACTTATCATAAGAATCAGCGCATGCTTCAGTCCCGAAGTGAGTGTGCCTTCACCCATTTTTCCGGCCATCAACCCTCCGAAGAAACCTTGCATTAAGCTCATGTGAAGAAAGATTCTGTGGGCATCGGATGGGCTTATGGCTGAGAAGCCTACGATTTCTGAGGTCCTAATCTCTGTGAAGAAAGTCTGGAAGAGAAGGAGAACTGTGAAGATGAAAACGTAGAATGCAGCGTAGATTATTGCCACGTAAGGTCTTGTCTGAGCCTTCCGCTCCTTCTTCATAGTCAGCGTTGTCTGAATGAATTCACCCATCGGGGCGAAGACATCTTCCACGTGACCGCCTGACCGACTTGCTTCGATCACTAAAGGTATGGTTCTCTGCACCAGTTGAGTGTCAACACGTTCCCCCAGTTTTAGAAAGGCTTCCTCAAAACTCAGCCCCCATGACATTTGATTCACCATCTTCTGAAGCTCAAGAGTCAACGGTCCATACTGTCTCTTGGAGGCTTCTTCTATGGCTAAGGGCAGAGGCATTCCAGTCTGCTGAGCCTGAACAATACTTCTGAATAAATCCGGCAGATGCGCATCTACAGCTCGCTTCCAACGATTGTCGACCCACGCCAACACAGTTTGTGGGAAGATCGCGACAGCGCAAGCGACTAGAAGATAGTCACTGAAGAGCTGTTGATCTCGGGTAGATAGCATTGCGCCGACAACTATTACAGCCGCTGTGGCAAGTGATAGTGCTAGCACAATTCTCTTCTCTCTGTTCTTAGGTCGCATCATTTCTACCACTTCGGCGTAACAGCATCGAGAACAACAATGAAGATGGCTGAGCCGAACGGGATACCGATGTATGTGAGGAGCATTATCAATAGGTATGGATTCATGAGACTTGGACCAAAACCGCCAAGCATCGCCATGACAGAAAGCATCACTATAAAGACTAACGGTCCAGCAATCAACAGTGTTACGTAGAACTCTGAGAAGATTCCAAGGGTGTCCGAGAACTTCCGCATGGAGATTCGTTTTAACTCCATGTTCTCCTTAGTCCTTTGCATGAGATAGGACATTTGATCTCCACCAGATCGGATTGTCGCTAACAGCCCCTCGAGGAGTTCCTTGAATCTTTCAGAAGTCGTACGTTCTGATGCTTTCTCTAAGGCGGTCATTATGTCTAACCCGAACAAATCTACATCTCGTGCGATCATCCTGGATTCTCTGATAACCGCAAGATCTTGAGGAATCATGGATAATGAGCGAAACATGCTGTCGGGGGCAACACCTGCTCCGGCTAGAATCGCCAAGTAGCTCGATGCAAAGGTGATGTTGTTGTCTAAGTCTCTTCTGATACTGTCGGCTTGATAGATGGGGTAGGCGTAGAAGGCGATTATGACTCCTGCCAAAGCAGCTAATCCACCACCGATGCTGAAGAGGCTTGAGGAGAGAAAAGGCAGATTCAAGATTATGTTAAGGATTAACGTGAGGAACGTTAGAGTCAACACACCGACTATTAGGCTCGTCATTACTGCTAGACTTACATAAGACCTGAAGTTGATTCTCAAACTGGATCTGCGCAGGTTTATGTCGAGACCTCTGAAGAGAGGTAGAAAGCGGTTGATTCTTGAACCTATTATGAGGCTGGGTAGGTGCCTGAGCTTGATTGCATCCGATTCTGGGGTGTCCTCTTGTTGTTTGCTCCTTCTGAGGGCGATTTTAGAGAATCGTGATCGGGTGGAACGGATTAGATTCTTGAGTTCTTCTAGTCGAGGCTTCTTCATTTTGCGTCCATCCGTGCTTTCTTGTAGAGCCGATCAGGATTCGCGTAGTATTCTCTGATGACCCTGGCGACGTCGGTGTATCTTCTGATTCCTTTCTTGACCATCCATCTGAGTATAGTTTTACGCCTGAGAAGTTCGTGCTGAACTACTTCTTCCGTAATGCCCTTCTTCTTCTTGCTCCTTTCCAGAATCCAACTGTTGCCTTTGAAATCAAAGGAGTCTTCTGCGGGGTTCCATTCAAACACTTTCTGTGTGATCAGTTCCTCTGTCTTTGAGTCCAGAGCAAGAATCTCGGTGACGGAGGAGGTTCTGCGTACAGGCCTTCCATCAATCTCCACTCTTGTTTGGATTGCCAAGCAGTCTATCATGGCGAGTAAGGGCTTCGGAATGTTCATGGGTTCAGCTTCGAGGCGATTCAGGACTGCTTCAGCTGATTCACCGTGGATGGTGCTCAAGCCAAGGTGACCAGTCGCCATAGCTTGGAAGAGAGTATACGCTTCTTCACCTCTAACCTCACCTACAATGATGAAGTCTGGACGTTGTCTCACTGCAGCTTTGAGGAGATCAAACAACGTTATAGCTGATTGATGATGACTGCCTGTGAAGCCGGTTCTAACAACGGAGGGAATCCAGTTTTCGTGAAGAAGGTTGAGTTCTGCAGTGTCTTCAACGCTCACGATCTTCAGTTCTGGCTTAATGAACATGGAGAGACAATTGAGCGTCGTAGTCTTGCCTGAAGCTACTCCGCCTGCAACGAGAACGGAAGCCCTGTTCTCAATTATGAACCAGAGGTA